>DASYPG010000249.1:0-6082 GCA_036006885.1 Burkholderiales bacterium
GGAACTCCACACCTGGGTGATGCCCTTCATCCTGCGCGGGGTGAGCCTGCTCGGCATCAACTCGGGTGAAAGCGTGCCGCCCGAGGTGCGCGCGACGGTGTGGCGCCGCCTCGCCGGCGACATGAAGCCGCCGCTCCTGAAGGAGATGGCGCGCACCATTGCCTTCGCCGACCTGCCGAATGTGTTCGACGAGTTCATTCGCGCGAAAGTCACCGGGCGGATCGTGGTCGACCTGAGCGACTAAGAGCGAAACGGGCGCCGCCGGATGTGACAAACGCCCGCCTTTTTACACCTAAGTGCACGAAGTTTAACGAGATTTAGAACTTCGTGACGACCGCTCCCGGGGTCGGCCGGCGGATAATCCAAGCCATTGCCACCGGGCTGCGGTGGCGCGCTGGGGAGCGCCACGAATCAAATGGGGAACGCCACGGACACCGCGGAGAAGCGTGTACTCATCGTGGACGACTCGAAGTTCGTCCGCACCACGTTCAACCGCATTCTGAGATCGAGCTTCGTCGTCCTGGAAGCCGTCGACGGCGAGGCGGCCTGGAAGACGATCCAGGAAGACAGCTCGATCGCCATGGTGTTCTCCGACCTCGACATGCCGAAGCTCGACGGTTTCGGTCTGTTGCGCCTCATCCGCGGCGCCAAGGACGAGCGGATCCGCAAGCTGCCGGTGATCGTGATTTCTGGCAGCCAGGACCAGGCCGCGAACAGCCGCGCCCGCCAGGCCGGCGCCAACGATTTCATCTCCAAGTCGGCCGACGCGCCCGATGTCCTCGCCCGCATCGAGGAGATGCTGCGCGCGGTGAAGCCCAACCCGCGTCCCGAGCCTCTCGCCGCGTCCCAGCCGCTCGCTACGTCCCAGCCGCTCGCCGCGGCGCAGCCGACGGCGACGCAGGAGATCGCGACACTGACCGCCGCACCGCAGCAGACGGTGACGCATGACACGCTCACCGGCGCGCTTGCGCCGCAGGCCCTCGTCACCGAGGCGCGCAAGCACTTTTCGCTGGCCAAGCGGCACGCAAGTCAGCTCTCCGTCATGGCGTTCCGCATCGAGAGCCACCAGCAAGCGGCTCGCGACGTCGGAAAGGCCGTCGCCGACCAGGTTCTGGCGCGGATCGCCAAGCTGATCACGGGGACGCTGCGCGCCGAGGAGTCCCTCGGCCGCGTTTCCGGAGCGACTTTCATGGTGATCTCGGCGGGCTCGGACGCGGCGCAGGTGCTCGGGTTCGCGCGGCGGCTGCACGGGCAGCTCGAGACCGCCCAGGTGAAGCATGGCAATGAAGTCCTCAAGATCCGAGCGAGCTTCGGTCTCGCCTCGATGGCCGATGCAACGGCGTCGATCGAGGATTTGATGAAGCTCGCTCTGCAGCGACTTCAGGCCGCGGCCAAACGCCCGAGCGACCCGATCGTCGGCGAACCCGAGAGTCCTGCGGCGGCTGCGCCGAAGCCTGCAGCCGCTCCCGCGCAGCCGGCGACCGCTGCGCCGAAGCCCGCTGCGCAAAGCGAGATCGCGCGCGCGCTCGAAATCCTGGTGCATGCCGATCCCAAGCAGCTCGACGACGCAACCGAGGCGGTCCTGAGGGGCTTCCTCGACAAGGTCGTGACGGTGCTGGCGAGCCGGGAAATCGCCAAAGTTTCGATCTAGATCAAAAGCGCGGGCGCTTTTCGTCGGCCCGCGTTGGTTACCATAGCGGCAACCCGAGAGGTACCGCATGGCCACCTATCGCGATTTCCATCGCCGCTCGCTCGCCGAGCGCGAAAGCTTCTGGGCCGAGGAAGCGAGGCTGGTCCACTGGGAGCGCCCCTTCGACAGGGTGCTCGACTACTCGAGGCCGCCGTTCGCGCGCTGGTTCGTCGGCGGCAGGACCAATCTCTGCTACAACGCGATCGACCGCCATCTCCCGGCGCGCGGCGACCAGAAAGCGCTGCTCTGGATTTCCACCGAGGTCGACGAGACCCGCTCGTACACCTACCGGCAGCTCTTCGATGAGGTGAACCGCGTCGCGGCGATGATGCGCGAGCTGGGCGTCGGGCAGGGCGACCGGGTCATCATCTACATGCCGATGATCGCCGAGGCGGCTTTCGCCATGCTCGCCTGTGCCCGTCTCGGGGCGATCCACTCGGTGGTGTTCGGCGGCTTCGCCGCGGCGAGCCTCGCCGCGCGCATCGACGATGCAAAGCCGGCGCTCATGGTCACCGCCGACGGCGGCAGCCGCATGGGGAAGGCGGTGCTGTACAAGTCGCTCGTGGACGAGTCGCTCAAGCTCGCCAAGCATCCGCCGCGCAAGGTCCTGCTTTTCAACAGGGGATTGGACCAGGGCCTCGCGGTAGTCCCGGAACGCGACATCGACTGGAAGACGCTGGCGGAAAGGCACCCCCGCGCCGAGGTCCCGTGCGCGTGGCTCGAGTCGAGCGAGCCCTCCTACATCCTCTACACCTCGGGCACCACCGGACGACCGAAGGGCGTGCAGCGCGACGTCGGCGGGCACGCCGTGGCGCTCGCCTCGTCGATGAAGCGCATCTTCTGCGCCGAGGCCGGGGAGACCATGTTCACCACCTCGGACATCGGCTGGGTGGTCGGGCACTCCTACATCATCTACGCGCCGCTTATCGCCGGCGTGACGACGATCATGTACGAGGGCGTGCCGATCCGGCCCGACGCCGGGGTGTGGTGGAAGATCGTGCAGGACCACAGGGTTGCGGTGATGTTCTCGGCGCCGACCGCGATCCGCGTGCTGAAGAAGCAGGATCCGGCGTATCTCGCGAAGTACGACCTGTCCTCGCTCAAGCATCTGTTCCTCGCCGGCGAGCCGCTCGACGAGCCGACGCATACCTGGATCACCGAGTCGCTGCGGCGCCCGGTGATCGACCACTATTGGCAGACCGAGACCGGCTGGCCGCTGCTCTCCGCGGTCCCCGGCGTAGAGAACACCAAGCTCAAGATGGGCTCGCCCAGCTTCCCCGTGTACGGCTACGACGTGCGGATCCTGAATGAAACCACGGGGAAAGAAGTCAAGGACGGCGAGAAAGGCGTGGTGACGATCACACCTCCGCTGCCCCCTGGCTGCATGTCCACAGTGTGGGGGGACGACGAGCGGTTCGTGAACACGTATTTCAAGGACTTCAGGAACCAGCTGGTCTACTCGACCTTCGACTGGGGCATCCGCGACAAGGACGGCTATTACTTCATCCTCGGCCGCACCGACGACGTGATCAACGTCGCGGGCCATCGCCTGGGCACGCGCGAGATCGAGGAAGCGGTGAACATGCACCCGGGCATCGCGGAATGCGCGGTGGTGGGCGTCGCCGACGCGCTGAAGGGCCAGATGCCGCTTGCCTTCGCGGTCGCCAAGGCGAACCTCGACGAAGAAGCTCGCCTGCGCCTCGAGAAGGAAGTGCTCCAGACCGTGGACCGGCAACTCGGCGCGATCGCACGGCCCAAGGCGGTGCACTTCGTGACACTGCTGCCGAAGACCCGCTCGGGAAAGACCCTGCGGCGCTCGATCCAGGCGCTCGCCGAGGGTCGCGACCCGGGCGATCTCACCACCATCGAAGATCCGGCCGCCCTGCAGCAGATCCGCGACGCGTTGGGGTTGTAGGCCGCGTCCGGTACAGCGCGAAGCTGCGGTTCGCGCCGATCTTCACCACGGACGCAAGGGCGTCGAAAACGCGCGCGTGGACCGGGTTACGGTAGGCGACCACGACGTCGCGCGGCTGGCGGCGTAGCGAAATTTCCAGCCGCCGGGCAATCCTCGCCACCACGGGCTCGGCAAACGGGTTGTACAGGAACAGGAACACCCGCTCCTCCGGGATCGGCCACGCGGCCGCGTCGCCGCAATGCAGCTCGATCGGCGGCGCTTGCGTCCGGCGTTGCCGATATGCGTGGACGTTGCGAACCGCCGCCTCGTGCAGCGCGGGCGCGAGCTCGATGCCGACCAGGCGCTTGAACCCGTATTCTGCGCCGAGGATCAACGCTCTCGCCTTGCCGGAGCCGAAGTCGAGCATGACGTAATTCGCCGGTTCGATCGCCGCGGCGCGAATGATCCGCGCGAACACCCGCAGCTGGACCGGCTGGTAGGCATAGGCGTGCACGAGACCCTCGGGGGGGACGCCGAGCCGTGCGAGGTCGTGGTCGATCCCGGCGGTGTCGATTCCCAGGCGCCGCTCCATCCGCCCCTCGAGCCAGCGCTCATAGCGATGCGCCGCCACGGACCGCGCGTGGCGCACCAGGCGGCCGAGCTCGTGCACAGCTCAACCCTCGACCGGCTGGGCCGGCGGCCCGAGCCCCATGCGCTTGAGCCGGCGCATCAGCGGCAGGGCGCGGACGAAAAGCGGCCCGGCGAAGTTGCTGCCCGGCATGACGAGCGTCGCGATCCGGCGGCGGTCGGGCCAGATGCGATTCATCATCCAGTTCGCAGGATCCGCGCAGGAGTCCATCCATTGCAGGTCGCCCCGGGTGTGGAAGCGGCGAATGTTCTCCATTTCCAGCAGCACGCCGGGGGAATAACGCGCGTAGTCCTCGTCGTAGGTGATCTTGAACGCATACGCTCCCGAGCCGGCCAGCACATTGCATTTCATCGCGACGGTGCGGCCGCCGACGGCGAGCGCAAGCATCATGAGGCGTCCGCGCCGCGCCGCCTCGCTTGCCCACTGCGTGAAGAAGTGGCGGTCCGCGTCGCGGCAGGCAAGCGCGCTGCCGCGCTTCCCCTTCCAGCCGCGGCGCTCGAGCTCGAGGAAAGCGTCGATCCATTGCGCCGCATGATCCCGATTTTGCAACTCCCGGTACTCCAGAGCGCCAATCTCGGCAAGGCGCCGCTCGAGCCTGCGTAGTTCGTGACGCGCTTTTCGCGAGTGCGTTTCTTTCAGCAAGCTGTCGCTGTCCCGGCGCGGCCTCAGCAGCGCACGCTTGAACTCGTACGGCACGTACGCATGGTGCGTATCCGCGAGGACCTCGTCGAACGCCGTCAGAAAAGCGCCGTCGCCGTTGACATTTCGCCACTCGATGACAGCGCCGGTGTCGTGGGTCGACAGCCAGTCGAGATACCCGCTCAGGCAGCGCCGCGCCTGGCCGCGGCGGATCAGCGGCGTGCACAAATAGCAATGGCGATGCATCCACAGGCGCGAGTGAGCGAGCGGCAGGCCGCGGTACCGGCTCGCGCGCTCCATCGGAAGCAGCGCGAGCAGCACCCGATGACCGCGCCGCGCCGTGTAGATGAAGACGAACTGGAGCGCGCTTTCCCGGCCGAACACGTCGAGCGCCGGCAACAGCATGAACGGCTCGTAGAACGGATTCGGCTCCATAGCGTGCACGCTGAGATCCTCCCAGGCCGGGAGGTGCAGCTTCAATCCGGCGAGATCCCGAACCACGACGAACTGAAGATCGGTATCCGCCACTAGAGGCTGCTCCGCATGACTGCCCAGGTCGGTGCAACCGTCGTACCGGCCGAAGGGCGCAGCGCCGATCGGCCTACGGTGCCGCCGCCAGGCGACAGGGTGGTACAGTCCGCGTATGAAAACCCGCGCCATGCTCACGCTCGAAGATTGCAAGCGGATCGCGGCGGCCGCCGAGGCCGAGGCGAGAAAGAACAACTGGAACGTCTGCGTCGCGATCCTCGACGACGGCGGGCATCTGCTGCATCTTTTTCGCATGGACGGCGCGACGCCGGCCAACTCGCGCATCGCGATCGAAAAGGGCCGCACCGCCGCCGAGACCCGACGCTCCACCGCGATGTGGGAAGACCGCGTCAAGGGCGGACGCATGGCGATGCTGAAGATGCCAGGCGTCACGCCGGTGCAGGGCGGCCTGCCGATCGTGATCGACGGCGAATGCATTGGCGCGGTCGGCGTCTCGGGCGTGCAGTCGCAGGAGGACGAGCAGATCGCCAAGGTCGGCATCGGCGTGCTGGGTCAGTAGGGCGGATTCGTGTCGAGCAAACGGATCGCCTGGCTCGGCCTCGGCCTCATCGGCCTGCCGATGGCGGCGCGGCTCGCCGCGGCGGGGTGGCAAGTGCGCGGCTTCGACATTGCAGCGGAGCGCCTCGCGATGGCGAAGGCCCGCGGTATCACCGCTGTTTCC
>DASYPG010000250.1:0-1790 GCA_036006885.1 Burkholderiales bacterium
CGGTGGATTTGGCAACCAGCTCGCCTTCGATGACGAGGGGCTTGCGGCTGGGATCCCGCTTCGCGGTGCCGCGGCGAATCTTTTCGGGTGCCGCCTGGCCGCCGTCATCGTCGCCCGGCTCATCGAACACCCCGTCCGGCACGTAGCGCGGCTGGCCGTTGTCGTGGAATCCACCGCTTCCCTTGCGCGCCTTGGCGCGCTGCCAGCCGGGCGTCGTGTAGCTCGAGCCGAAGGAATTCATCTCGTCAAAACGCGAGGCGCCATAGCCCGACATGCCGAAGCCGCCGGCGCCGCCCGCAGCCTCCTTCACCTCCACATGCGCCTCCGGCAGTTCGTCGAGGAAGCGCGAGGGCACGGTCGAGGTCCACATCCCGTGGATGCGCCGGTTGGTGGCGAAATAGATCTTCGCTTTCTTGCGCGCGCGCGTGAGGCCGACATGCGCGAGGCGGCGCTCTTCCTCCAGGCCCGCGCGGCCGCTCTCGTCGAGCGAGCGTTGATGCGGAAACAGGCCTTCCTCCCAGCCGGGCAGGAACACGCAATCGAATTCGAGGCCCTTGGCGGAATGCAGCGTCATGATGTTGACGGCCTGTTCGGCCTCCGCGCCTTCGCGGTCCATCACCAGCGAGATGTGCTCGAGGAAGCCTTGCAGGTTCTCGAATTCCTCCATGGAGCGCACCAGCTCCTTGAGGTTTTCCAGGCGGCCGGCGGCGTCGGCGGAGCGGTCCTTCTGCCACATGTCGGTGTAGCCGGATTCATCGAGCACGATTTCGGCGAGCTCGGTGTGCGGCATTGAATCTTTCTTCACGCGCCAGCGCTCGAATGAGGCCATCAGGTCGCGCAGCGCCAGCCGCGGTTTCGGCTTCATATCGTCGGTGGCGGAGAGGGCGCTGGCAGCTTCGGTGAGCGGGATGCGTTTCCTTCGCGCGTAGTCGTGCAGCATCTGCAGCGTGGCGTCGCCGAGGCCGCGCTTGGGCACGTTGACGATACGCTCGAAGGCGAGATCGTCGGCCGGCTGCGCGATCACGCGCAGATAGGCGAGGGCGTCGCGGATTTCCATGCGCTCGTAGAAACGCGGGCCGCCGATCACGCGATAGGGCAGGCCGAGCTGGATGAAGCGGTCTTCGAATTCGCGCATCTGGAACGAGGCGCGCACCAGAATGGCAATTTCATCGAGCGGGTGATCCTCGCCGCGCTCGCGCGCCTCGCGCTGCAGCTGCTCGATCTCCTCGCCGATGGCGCGGGCTTCTTCCTCCGAGTCCCAGCCGCCGGTGACCTGCACCTTCTCGCCCAACACGTCTTCGGTGCGCAGCGTCTTGCCGAGACGGCCTTCGTTGTGCGCGATGAGATGGGAGGCGGCTGCGAGAATGTGGCCGGTGCTCCGGTAGTTTCTCTCTAGCCTGATGACCTTGGCGCCGGGGAAGTCGTGGTCGAAGCGCAGGATGTTATCCACCTCTGCCCCGCGCCAGCCGTAGATCGACTGGTCGTCATCGCCCACACAGCAGATGTTTTTGGGGTGGCGTTCGCGGGTGGTTGCAGGGAGTGCCGCATTTTCAGAACCGTCATAGCCGGCTTCATGCCGGCCATCCACGTCTTCCTGCGAGTCCGCAAGACGTGGATCACCGGGACTCGCGCTTTCAGCGCGGTCCGGTGATGACGGGGAGAGCGCGGTGCCCGGCGCACTCGTCGTCTGCGCCAGCAGCTTGAGCCACAGATACTGCGCGACGTTGGTGTCCTGATATTCGTCGACCAAAATGTATTTGAACCGTGCCTGATATTGCCGCAGCACGTCC
>DASYPG010000251.1:0-6693 GCA_036006885.1 Burkholderiales bacterium
GTTGGATGACGGCGGACGCGTGCGGCGCGCGGCGCTGGGCATCGGCGGTGCCGCGCCGGTTCCGCAGGCGCTGCCGCAGGTCGCCGAGCTATTGCTAGGTCGCACGCCCAACGAGGCGCTTCTCGATAAAGTCGCGCGCACGGCAGCCGAAGCGCTCGAGCCGGAGGGCGATCTGCACGCCCCGGCGGAATACCGTCGCGAGCTCGCCCGAGTCCTGACCCGGCGCACGCTCGAAGCGGCGCTGAAGTAGATGACGCTTTCAATTGCGGTTGAAATTTCGGTCAACGGCTCGAAACGCCGCAGCTCCGTCGAGCCGCGGACTACCCTGGTGGACTTCCTGCGCGAGCACCTGGGCTTGACCGGCACGCACGTCGGCTGCGAGCACGGTGTCTGCGGCGCCTGCTCTATCCTCCTCGACGGCGTGCCGGTGCGCTCCTGCCTCATGTACGCCGCGCAGGCCGATGGCTGCGCGGTCACGACGATAGAAGGCCTGTCGCGCGCGGACGGGACGCCGGGCGCGTTGCAGGACGCCTTCTGCGAAACCCACGCCTTGCAATGTGGCTATTGCACGCCGGGCATGGTGATCGCGGCGCATGCGCTGCTCGAGGAGACCTGCGCACCCAGTGAAGCGGAGATCCGCGCAGCGCTTTCCGGCAACCTCTGCCGCTGTACCGGGTACGTCCAGATCATCGAGGCCGTGCAGTTGGCGGCCGCACGGAAAAAGGAAGATGGGATCGGTTCCTGATCTCCTCGGGCTCGGCGCGGCCTTCCGCTACATAGGAAAGAAGAGGCGCACCAAGGAAGACCCGCGTTTCGTCACCGGGCGCGGGCGCTACGTGGCCGACGTCGCGCTGCCGGGGCTGAAGCACGTCGCCCTTCTGACCAGTCCTCACGCCTCGGCGCTCATCAAGCGCCTCGATACGCGGAAAGCGCAAGCGATGCCGGGCGTGCACTACGTGCTCACCGGCGAGGAGTTCTGCGCCGCCACCGACGCGCTTGCCGTCGGCGTCGATGCTCCGCTCGTCAAGCGCTGGTCGCTCGCCCGGGGCTGCGTGCGCTACGCGGGCGAGTGGGTCGCCGCGGTGGTGGCCGACAGCCGCGCGCTGGCCGAGGATGCGGTCGAGGCCATCCAGATCGAATACGCGCCCACCGACTGCGTGATCGACCCTGAGCAGGCGCTGCTGCCGGGGGCGCCGCTCGTGCATCCCGAGCACGGCAGCAACGTCCTCTACCGGCGCAAGTTCGTCTGGGGGCCGATGGAGGAAGACTTCGGGCGTGCGCAGCATCGGCTCGAGCTCAAGCTGCGCTGGGCGCGCAGCGCGACCGTGCCGATCGAAACCTTCGGCGTCGCGGCGCAGTGGCACCCCGGCACGGGTCTGCTCGACGTCTGGGCCTCCATCCAGATGCCGAAGTTTCCGGACCAGACGGCGCGCGCGCTGCGCCTGCCTGGCAACGCCGTACGCGTGCACTTCGACCTCGACGTGGGCGGCAGCTACGGCGTGAAGCGCGGCATCAAGCACACGGTGCTGGTCGGCTACCTCGCGAAGAAGCTCGGCATGCCGGTGCGCCTGATCGAGGACCGGCTCGAGAACATGCGCGGCGGCGACATGCACGGCCCGGATCGCAGCTTCGACGTCCAGGCCGCATTCGACGCCGACGGCACCATTCGATCGCTGAAGATTCGCGCGCTCGACGACGTCGGCGCCTATGCCGGCCGCTCGCCGCTGCAGCTCGGCAAGCCGGTCGGAGCCATCGTCGGACCTTATCGCATCGGCAGCGTCGAGTACGAGCCGATCTCCGTGCTTACCCACAAGACGGCGCAGGAAGCAGTGCGCGGCTTCGGCCAGTCGCCGACGAACTACGCCATCGAGAGCGCAATGGATGCCGTTGCGCGCTACCTCGGGATGGACCGCATCGAGTTGCGGCGAAGGAACCTGATCCGCCGCGAGCAGTTTCCCTACATGATTCCTAGCGGCACCACGTACGACAGCGGCGACTACCACACGGTGCTCGACAAGGCGCTCGCTGCCGCGGACTACCCGCGGCTGCTGCAGCAACGCGACGCTGTGCGGAAAGCCGGCCGCTTGGCCGGCATCGGCATCTCGACCTGCCTCGAGCCCTCGGGTGGCAACTCCGCGTTCGAGCCGCTCTTCAACCCGAAGAACGAAACGACTACGTGGATGGACTCCTGCCTGGTGCGGGTCGATCTTTCCGGCGCCATCACCGGCGTGATGAACACCTCGACCTCGGGGCAGGGCCACGAGACTCTGGTGGCGACCTGCATCGCGGAAGTGCTCGAGCTCGATCCGGCCGGAATACGCGTGGTGCACGCCGATTCGCTGACCGCGCTGCCCTCCAACAGCCCGGTGGGAAGCCGGATGGCGATCATGCTCGGCGGCGCCGCCGCCGGCGCGGCGAAGAAGATCAAGGCCGCACTCATGCGCATCGGCGCGAAGAACCTCGATTGCCGGGTGGAAGAGCTCGAATACCACGAAGGCTCGGTGCGTCGGAAGTCCGGCGGCCGCGCCCTGTCGTGGGACCAGCTGGTCGAGATCGCGCACCGCAAGTTTCACTTGCTGCCCGAAGGCGTGGAACCGGGGCTGCAGGCGAAGTTCGTGTGGGAGGTGCCGACCGGGGGCATGCTGCCGACTCCCGACGGCCGCATCCAGATGTACCCGTGCTTTTCGTTCGAAACGCACATCGTGCTGGCCGAGATCGATCCCGCCACCGGGCAGCCGCGGCTGCTGCGCTACACCTGCGGCCACGACTGCGGAACCATGATCAACCCGGACATCGTGCACGGCATGACGTATGGCGGCATCGCGCATGGCATCGGCGCGGCGCTCTACGAGAAGTTCGCCTTCAGCGACAACGGCCAGCTCGCGAGCCAGACGTTCATGGACTACCTGATGCCGAGCGCCATGGAAGTCCCGCCGGTGAAGATCGTCGACCACTGCACGCCATCGCCACTGACCGAGTTCGGGCAGAAGGGATCCGGCGAGGCGGGCTATCTCGGCGCACCGGCCGCGATCGCCTCGGCAATCAACGATGCCCTTGCGCCGCTCGGCGCCGCGGTGCACGAGCTGCCGATGACGGCGCCGGCGATCTGGCAGAAAATCCAACAAGCCAAGAGGAGGAGTTCATGCGTCGAGTCATCGCCGGGCTGACCGCGCTTTGCATTGCGGGGGTCGCTTACGGGCAGGCGTGGCCCGGGAAGGCGGTCAAAGTCATCGTCCCTTTTACGCCCGGCAGCGGAACCGACATCGCGGGCCGCGCGGTCACGGAACGCCTCGCCGCCCAGCTCGGCCAGCCCTTCGTGGTGGAGAACCGGCCGGGCGCCGGCGGCGTGATCGGGCAGGCCCTGGTGGCCAAGGCCGACCCCGACGGCTACACCCTTCTCGTGCATTCGTCGTCGCAGACGGTCACCCCTTCGACCTACTCGAACCTGCCGTTCGACACGCTGAAGGACTTCTCGGGCATCACGATGCTCGCCAACATTCCCAACGTCCTGGTGGTTGCGCCGACGAAGGGCATCCGCTCGGTACAGGAGCTCGTCGCTGCCGGGAGGTCGAAGCCAGGCTCGCTCAATTACGCCTCGGCAGGGGCGGGCAGCGCGACGCAGCTCAACGCGGAGCGCTTTCGTCTCGGCGCCGGCATCGATGCGACGCACGTTCCGTACAAGGGCACACCCGAGGCGCTCAGCGACATCATGGCCGGACGCGTCGATTACTACTTCTGCCCGGTGGTGAATGCGCTGCCGCTGGTCAAGGATGGACGGCTGCTCGCGCTCGCCGTGGGCTCGAGCAAGCGTTCGTCTGCGCTGCCCGCGGTGCCGACGACGGAGGAGGCCGGCGTACCGAACTCCGACTATAACTTCTGGGTCGGCATGTTCGTCCCGTCGAAGACGCCGCGCGAGATCGTCGCCCGAATTCATGCCGAGACGGTGAAGGCGCTGAACTCGACCGAGGTCCGGGAGCGCTATGCGCGTCTCGGCGCCGAGTCCGAGATCTTTACCCCCGAGCAGTTCGACGCCTACCTGCGCGAGGAGGTAGCCGCCAACGCGCAACTGGTCAAGGCCGCCAACATCAAGGTCCAGTGAAGATCCGCAAGGATTGCTGGTGCCGCTAGAGCTGAAGGGCGAGCAGACCCTGCCGACCGCGCAGAGGGAGCTGTGGACCCTGCTCAACGACCCCGAAGTGCTCGCAAGAGTCATCCCGGGCTGCAACACGGTGCGCAAGATCGACGCGGATCGCTACGAAATGGGATTGAAGCTCCAGGTCGCCAACGTGTCCGGAGAGTACGTGGGCGAGGTCTCGATCAGCGACAAGCGGGAGCCCGAACACTACGTGCTGGCGGTGCAGGGTCAGGGCTCGATCGGCTTCATGAAAGGCAGCGCCGTGTTCGATCTCGTGCCGCAGGGCGCGAGCGCTACCTTGCTCAAGTACGCAGGCAGCGCCGAAGTGGGCGGGGTCGTTGCGGGCGTGGGACAGCGCGTGCTCTCTGGCGTGGCGAAATTCCTGCTTGGACGTTTCTTGAAAGCGTTGCGGCAGCACATAGAGGATCAAGCCAGCGACGGGCGAAGACCGACCTAGGTTTTGGCTTCGCCATCCGGGCGCTTGAGGCGGAAACCTTTTTCGAAGTGCCCCCGCCCTTCGAGGTCGCCCTGCTCGAAGATCCAGGTGTAGCCGCCGTTCGGGTTGGAGAGGATCTCCCAGGCGTTGTCGTCGCCGTCCCAGAAGAGAAAGCTGTAGGTGCCGTGGCGCTCGGACGGTTTCTGGATGTCGTGCAGGCCCCATTTTCCGGCGTGCTCGGCGCAGAGGCGCCAGGCTTCGTCGACCTCGGCGTCAGTGTGGACGTCGAGGCCGTTGTGGTAGCAGCGCGGCATCGGTTCCTTGTTCTTGGTGAGGACGACCGCATAGACATGGTTGCCGCCGAGGCGGACCATGAGCGAGACGTGGCTCGTGCGCACGACTTCGAGGCCAAGAAATTCTTCGTAGAAGCGCCGCGTGACCTCGAGGTCCTTGGAGCCGAGGGTGCCGTGCGAGAGGAAGCGCGTGTTCAGCGTCGATGTTTTCATGAGCTCTACTCCAGCTTGATTCCGGCGTCGCGGATGACCTGGCCCCAGAGGCGATGATCGGCGCGCAGGCGCTCCGCGGTGGATTCTGGAGAGCCGCCGCCCGGCTCGGCACCGAGATCGAGAAGGCGCTGACGGAGCTTCGGATCGTCGAGCGACGCCTGCAGGCGCTGATTCAGGAGCCCGATCAGGTCGAGCGGCGTGCCTTTCGGGGCGAACACGGCGAACCACGCGCTCATCTCCCAACCGGGAAGCCCCGCCTGCGCGGAGGTGGGTACGTCGGGGAGGCCGGCGAGCCGCTTTTTCGCAGCCGCCGCAAGCGGGCGGATCTGGCCGGTCTTGAGATACGGCAGGGCCGAGCCGAGGCTGATCGACATTGCCTGCAGCCGCCCCGCCAGCATGTCGGGCAGGGCGTTGCCGATGCCCTTATAGGGCACGTGCATGAGCTTCACGCCGGCGAGACGAGCGAAGAGCTCGAGCGACAGGTGCGGCGGGCTGCCGATGCCGGCCGAACCGTAATACACCTTGCCCGGGTTCGCCTTTGCGTAAGCGATGAACTGCGCGAGGTCCTTCGGCTCCATGCTCGCGGGGACGACGAAGATGTGCACGGCGTCGGCGACGTTGATCACCGGTACGAGGTCGACGAGCGGATCGAACGTCACCGAGCGCTCGAGGAACGGCTTCACCGCAAGGTTGCCCGCCGCGGCGATCATCAGGGTGTAGCCGTCGGCCGGCGAGCGGACGAGAAGGTCGGCCGCGACGTTCCCCGAGGCACCGGGCTTGTTCTCGACCACGACCGGTTGGCCGAGGCGCGCCGAGAGCGCCTCGGCCGACAGACGCGCGAGCAGATCGGTGAGGCCGCCCGGCGAGGTGTCGACGATGAGACGTATTCCACGCGCCGGATAGGGCTGCGCCGCCACGGTCGCGACAATTATTGTCAGGACGAACGCGAAAGCGAGACGGGCGAGCCGCATGCGTTTCTCCATGATAGTGTAGAGACGCCATGCAGGTCCTACCGAACGCCACCGTCGGCGCGGAAGTCCGCGGGGTCGACCTCGCGCGCCTGAGCGCGAAGGAGATCGAGGACATCAAGCAAGCCTGGTACCGGCACGATGTGCTGGTGTGCCGCGGCCAGAAGCTCTCCGACGACGACCTGCTCGCCTTCTCGAAGCACTTCGGTACCCTTGACCCGCCGCCCAACCAGGGCGCGGGGCGCAAGTCGCCGCCGGGCTACCCGGACATCTACGTAGTGTCGAACGTGCTCGACGACTACGGCGAGCCGATCGGCGCGCTCGGCGACGGCGAGGCGGCCTGGCACACGGACATGAGCTACATCGCGTGGCCGCCGGACGCTTCGATGCTCTATTCGCTCGAGATTCCGCCGAGCGGCGGCGACACTTCGTTCTGCAGCATGCGGGTCGCGCTGAAGAAGCTGCCGCGCGGGCTCCTCGACCGCGTCAAGCATCTCGACATCAAGCACGACGGCACCTACGACTCAGGCGGGAACCTGCGCAAGGGCGTCGCCGCGAGCAACGATCCGGCAAGCTCGCCCGGCACGCCGCACCCGGTCGTGATCGCGCACCCTGAGTCGGGTGAGCAGGCGCTGTACCTCGGCCGGC
>DASYPG010000252.1:0-3477 GCA_036006885.1 Burkholderiales bacterium
GCCCGGGCCTTGCGCGCGCAGCGGCTGCGGGGTGCGCTCGGAATGCACGATGCCGCGTCCGGCGATCATCCAGTTCACGTCGCCCGGCCGGATCGGCTGGCGCACGCCGAGGCTGTCCTGGTGAAGGATTTCCCCCTCGAAGAGATAGGTCACTGTCGCAAGGCCGATATGCGGATGCGGCCGCACGTCGAGGCCCGTTCCCGGCGCCAGGCGCACCGGGCCCATCTCGTCGAGGAACACGAACGGGCCGATCATGCGGCGCTGCATGGAAGGCAATGCCCGGTGGACTTGAAAGCCGTCGCCGAGATCGCGCGTCGACGGAGTGACGACGGCTTCGATGACGTGCGGTTCAGCAGGCACGATTCGCCATTGTGCGCGCCGCCGGGGGGGCGCGTCCACGCCATTTTCCTGCCACGCTTGATCGGCGCTTTTCCTTCGGTCGTTCTCTGCAGGGCCCGAATGGTCGGCTGAAATAGCTCGTCGCCACCCATCCGGAAGAACAACATGCTGGAGCGCCTGAAGCACCTCCTTCAAGGGATTCTCAACGCGCTGGCGAGGGCAGGGAGCGAGGCCGCCTACGCGGCGGCGAACGGTGCGCGCCGCGGATTCGACGGACTGGCCGCGATCAAGGCCCTCCTGGCGTTCGCCGCGGTGCTCGGCACGGCGGGCTACCTGCTTTACCGCAACCCGCCCTTCAAGACGGTCGAGAGGGGCGAGCTCGGCGTGCGGGCGAACCGCGTCACCGGCGAGCTCACCGAGTGGCGCGAAGGCAGCGTGATCGTCCTGCCGCTCCTCCACGAGACGCGTATCTTCGCGTTGCGCGACCGCAGCTACCGGCCGGCGCAAATCACGAGCGCCGAAGGCCCTTCGCCGCTGCAGTCGCTCGAGGGACTCTCGCTTGGCGTCGATCTCACGGTGCGCTACGCGCTCGACGCCGCACGCCTGCGGACAGTCTGGAACACGCTGCCCGACGATATCTCCGCCGACATCGTCGAGCCCGCCGTGCAGGGGGTGATCTACAAGGTATTCGCGCGCTACACGGTGCGTGAGATCTTCTCCACCAAGCGAGTCGAGATCCAGCAGGCGATCGAGGCCGAGGTCGGGGCCCGCTTCGCCGCCGACGGGCTCGTGCTGCGCGGCGTCGTGATCGGCAAGGTCGATCTCCCCCACGATTACCGCCGCGGGATGAACGCGCTCCTCGCCGAGGAGCTCGCGGCGGAGAAAATGCGCTACACGCTGGACCTCAAGGACAAGCGCGTGCAGGAAAGCGCGCTCGACGCCGAGGCCGAAAAGGTGCGACGCGAGAAGAACGCCGAAGCCGCGGCGCGCGAGCAGGTGATCGCCGCAAGAGGGCAGGAAGAAGCGATGCAGCATGTGCTGCCCTTCAAGCAGCGCCAGATCGAGCAGCGCCGGCTGGAAGCCGAGGCGGAAAAGGTGGCCCGCGTCCGCAGCGCCGAGGGCTCCGCCGAAGCGCGCCAGATCGAGGCCGTCGGCGAAGCCCAGGCACGGCAGAAGCTGGCGGACGCCGAGGCCTACCGCCTGGAGAGGGTCGGCAAGGCCACCGCCGAGCAGATGGAGCGCGAGGGTGCGCTGGTGACGCGCCACCCCCTGCTCATCCAGAAGGCGCTCGCCGACAAGCTCTCCGACAAGATCCAGGTCATCATCGCGCCACCGCCCGCGGACAACGGGTTCATCGGCGCCACCCTTCTCGGCGCGCAGAAGCGATGACCCTGCGCGCGGCGCTGGCTGGGTTGCTGCTACTGGCGCTTCCCCTGTCCGCAACCGCCGAAGTCGCGGCGCTGGCCATCGTGATCCGCGACCGTGCGGCGCTGCGGGCGGCGCCGCGCAGCGCGGCGCCGTCGAACGCCCTGCTGTGGCAGGGCGAGACGCTCGAGGTCCGCGAAGAGCGCCTCGACTACCTGCAGGTCTACGACTACAGGCGCGAGCGCGGCGGATTCGTCCTCGCAGCCGAGGTGCAGCGCATCTCGCTGCGGCCCGAGGACGCATCCGAGCTCCTTGCGATCGTGCGCTTCCTGCGACGCATGCCGGGCGCGGAGGCGCTCGGTATCGGGTTCGCCGCGGCCTACATCGAGGCCGCGCCGGCGGAAGTGCTGGCGAGCGAGGTCGGAATGGAGGCGCTGGATGCCCTGGGCGGCTTCGCCGAGCGCCTGGCCGAGCGCGTCTCGGCGAGCGCCAAGCTCGACCGGTCCGCGCAGGCGACGCTGGCTGGCCATCTCGACGTGGCCGCGCGCTACGGCGTCAGATTTACCAACCACGAGCGCGACGGCCGGGCGCACTTCTGCTACGAGGGCGAGGCGTACCGCAGGGTGCTCGCGATGCCGTCGAGCCCGGCTCAGCGCGCGCGCGCCGCCCTGGCGGTAACTCGCGTCGAATGCACGAGCGCCGAGTTGCGGCCGCAAGAGCGCCTGCGCATGGACGAGTGGCGCGCCGAAGTGCTCGAGCGTGTCGACCCGGCGGCGTTGCCGGCGCACCTGCGCAACCGGATCCTGATGCGTCGCGCGGCGGTATGGGCCGGCCTCGCCTACCTGCAGGCGCGCAAGGGCGAGCCGGCCCACGCCGCGGCGAAGCGGGCGCTCGCGGCTCTGGCGGATGTGGACAAGGCGAAATTCGGCGGCGACGAGGACGCGCGACTCTACAACGACGCGGCGATGCAGGTCGGCGCGTCGCGCTGGGCCGCCGTGCCGGCGAGCGCGGTCGCCGACGACAACAGACCGCGCATCGTCACCGCCGCCGGACCCTCCGGCGACACCTGCGTGCTTCTCGTCGACTCGAAGAACGACGCGCGCCGCCCCCTTGCGCGGCGCTGCACCTACGGAATGGTCTGGACGGCTTCGGCTAGGCTCAACCGGGAGGGCAGCGCGCTCGCGCTGGCGGTGCAGCCGACGGCCGCCTGGCGCGAGCTCTGGATCTTCCGCAAATCCCCGAACGGCTGGCAGGTGCGCGTGCTGCCGCCCGCCGCGACCGCGCCCAATATCGGCTACGCCGAGTTCGCCGGCTGGGCGCCAGCCAGCCGCATGTTGGTCGCGCGCGAGGCGCGCGGCGAGGGCAGGTACCGGCGCAGCTTCGACATCGTGCGCCTCGACACCCTCGCGACCGTGTCGCACAGCGCGGAAGCATCCAGCATGCGCGAGTTCCAGCGCTGGCAGGATGCTTCCTGGAAAAGCGGTACCGTCAGCCTGCGCTAACCGAGCGCGCGCACGACGAGAGAGGTGCCCGAAGCGAGCAGCATCAGGGTCACGGCGCGAAGCAGCGTATCGCGGGAGATGAGGCGGAACACGCGCCGCGACACCGCAATGCCGCCGAACGCGGCCGGAACCGCCACCGCGGCGGCGATCCAGACCTGAAGATCGAGCAGCAGTCCGGTGACGAGAAACGCGAGCACCCGCAGCGAAATGCTCGTCATGGTGGCGAAGCCGAGCGTGGCGCGGAACTGCTCCTTGGTGAGGCCGCGCTGCG
>DASYPG010000253.1:0-5329 GCA_036006885.1 Burkholderiales bacterium
CTCGCGCGCGGGGATGTAGCGCAGCGTATAGGCCTCGCCGACCATCCTTGGAGCCGTTTTGTTCAGAAGAAAGACACCTTGCATGAACGTGTTGCGCAAGCCGCGCTTGAAGAGCACGGTGGTGAGCGTGGCGGTGGAGACCTTTTTGAGCGCTTCGCGGCTCGCGGCGGATAAACTCGGCATATGGTCGACGTGGAATCCGAAGGCGGGGTTACCCGCATCTTCCTCAACCTTCCCGAGAAGGTCAATGCGCTCGACTCTGTTCTCCTGACTGGCCTCGAGGCCGCGTTCCGAGACCTAAGCCAAACTCCCAATGTAAGAGTCGTCGTGCTTGGCGGCCGTGGCAAGGCGTTCTGCGGCGGGGCTGACGTCCAGGAGCTTGCCGCACTGGACGCTTCGAACGCGGGCGGCTTCGTGCAGAAGATCCACGCCGTGTGCGAAGCGATCCGCGCACTCCCGGTGCCGGTGCTCGCGCGGCTGCACGGCGCGGTGATCGGCGCGGGCCTCGAGATCGCCGCCGCGTGCGACCTGCGCATCGCCGCCGAGGGCACGCGCTTTTCGATGCCGGAGGTGCGCCTGGGCATCCCGTCCGTGGTCGAGGCCGCGCTGCTGCCGCGCCTGATGGGATCGGGCCGCGCGGCCTGGCTCGTGCTCACCGGCGAGGCGCTCGATGCGCGCCACGCGTACGAGTGGGGACTCGTCGAGCAGATCGGCGGCGACGACGCGGTCGTTGCTCTCATCAATAACCTGATGAAAAGCGATCCCGAGGCCCTGCGCATGCAAAAGCAGCTGCTGCAGCTCTGGGAAGAGGCGCCGCTCGCGACGTCGATCGAAAAAAGCATCGCGCTGTTCGCGCGGAGCAAAAATCGGGGTCAGAGCCCTATTTCCGGGACGCGAAGCTGAGGGAAATAGGGCTCTGACCCCGATTTTTCTTCGGTTGCGCCATGACGGGTTCCGTTATATAACGGCATCCGTTATAAGATGAAAAAACGGCATCCCGGCAGGATCCTCTACGAGCAGTTCCTGAAGCCCAAAGGCATTTCCCAGAACGCGCTGGCGCGCGAGCTCGGCGTACCGCCGCGGCGCATCAACGAGATCATCCTGGGCAAGCGCGGCATCAGCGCCGACACGGCGCTGCGTCTCGCCAAGCACTTCGGCAACTCGGCGCGCTTCTGGATGGCGCTGCAGGTGGATTTCGACCTGCATCTGGCACAACAAGAGGCAAGGCAGGGCTAAATGGCCAAACAGCAGGTCTACGACGCATCGGCAATCCAGGCGCTGAAGGGGCTCGAGCCCGTGCGCCGCATGCCGGGCATGTACACGCACACCATCCACCCGCTGCACATCGTGCAGGAGGCGATCGACAACGCGGTCGACGAGGCGCTCGCCGGCTTCGGCAAGAAGATCACCGTCAGCGTGCGCAAGGACCACTCGGTGGAGGTCGACGACGAGGGCCGCGGCATCCCGGTCGACATGCACCCGGTGGAGAAGAAGCCCGCGGTGGAAGTCGCGTTCACCATGCTGCACGCCGGCGGCAAGTTCTCGCGCTCGGGCGATGGCGTCTACCACATCTCCGGAGGCCTGCACGGCGTCGGCGTGTCGGTGTCCAACGCGCTCTCCAAGCGCTGCGAGGTGACGGTTTACAAGGGCAACGAGAAGCACTTCATCGCGTTCGAGGGCGGCGAGCTCGCGACCAAGCTTCGTTCTGAACGTATTAAAGAGAAGCGAACCGGTACGGTGGTTCGGCTCTGGCCGGACCCGAAGTACTTCGACTCGCCCAATATCCCGCTCGCCGAGCTCGAGCACCTGGTGCGCTCCAAGGCGTACCTGCTGCCCGGTCTTACCACAATATTGAACATAGAAAGCAAAGACTCCAAGACTTGGAGGTACGACCGTGGCATGGAGCAGTACTTCGAGATGATGCTCGACGGCCGGCCGCTGGTCGCGCCGCTTTTTACCGGCGAAAGATTTTTCAAGGAAAGCAACATCCCCGAGGTCGAGCCGGGCGAAGGCGCCTCCTGGGCGATCGGCTGGGTCGCCGAGGGCGACATTTTTGCCGACAGCCACGTCAACCTCATCCCGACGCGCTCGGGCGGTACGCACGAGGCGGGCTTCCGCTCCGGCATCTTCGATGCCCTGGCGGCGTTCATGGACACGCGCGGCCTGGCGCCGAAGGGCGTGAAGCTGATCCCGGACGATCTCTGGCAGCGCGCCTGCTTCACGCTCTCGGCGCGCATCGTGCGCACGCAGTTCCACGGCCAGACCAAGGAGAAGCTCACCACGCGGCACGCCGCGAAGCTGCTCGAGATATGCGTGCGCGACGCCTTCGAGCTGTGGCTGAACGAGCACCCGGAGGAGGGCAAGCGCATCGTCGAGCTCGCGGTCGAGCAGGCCATGGCGCGCCTGTCCAAGGGCAAGAAGGTCGAGCGCAAGAAGTCGAGCGGCATCGCCACGCTTCCGGGGAAGCTGGTCGATTGCGCCTCGGGCGACGTCACGCGCAACGAGCTCTTCCTGGTCGAGGGCGATTCGGCGGGCGGCTCGGCGAAGGAGGCGCGCGACAAGGAGGTCCAGGCGATCCTGCCGCTGCGCGGCAAGGTCCTGAACACCATGTCGAAGGACAGCCGCACCGTGCTCGCGAATAAGGAGCTGCAGGCGATCGCCACCGCCATCGGGGTCGATCCTCACGGCTACGAGGACACGCCGGACCTGAACGGCATCCGCTACGGCAAGGTGGTGGTGATGACCGATGCCGACGTCGACGGCGGCCACATCCAGGCACTGCTGCTCACCTTCTTCTTCATGCACGCGCCCAGGCTGGTCGAGCACGGCCACCTCTACGTCGCCATGCCGCCGCTCTACAAGATCGAGGTGCCGGGCCAGGGCAAAGGCAAGCCCGCGCGCCGCCTCTACTGCCTGGACGACGACGAGCTCGAAGAAGTGCTGAATCAGCTGAAAAAAGAGAAAGTGAAGGACGGCAGCTGGGAGATCTCGCGCTTCAAGGGCCTGGGCGAGATGAGCCCGGAGCAGCTCTGGGAGACGACCATGAACCCGGACACGCGCCGCCTGATCCGCATGCAGCTCGACATGAAGGAAATCAAGGCGATTCGCGAAAAATTCGAGCTGCTCATGGATGCGAGCGAGGCCGAAGGCCGCCGCAACTGGATGCGCGAGCATTGGAAGACCGTGGAAGCCGACGTCTAGGAGTTCACTCGTGAAAAAGAAGAAGACCAAGCCGTTCTGGGAGCGCGCCTACAAGGGCCACGCCTACTGGCTGGGCAAGACCAAGCTCGGGAAGGTGTCGCTGCTCGCCGATGGACGCGAGGCGGCGAAGGGCAAGTACCACTGGGAAGCCGGCGGACGCGCCGGCTATGCAGACGAGCTCGACAAGGCCAAGGCGGCGGTCGAGCTGGCTGTCCTCCACGCCGACACGCAGATGGATTTATTCCAGCATTGAGAAATCGAAATGGCTGACACGCTGACCCCCGATCTGTTCACCCCCGACACCGGCGACGACTCGGCGCCGATCGAGAGCCACGCCTCGAAAGCCTACCTCGGCTACGCGGTCTCGACGGTCAAGTCGCGCGCGCTCCCCGAGATCGCCGACGGCCTGAAGCCGGTCCAGCGCAGGATCCTCTACGCCATGGGCGATACGCCCGGCGGCGCGCAGTCGTTCTCCAAGTGCGCGCGCTACGTCGGCGAGGTGCTCGGCAAGTACCACCCGCACGGCGACAGCTCGACCTACGAGGCGCTGGTGCACCTGGCGCAGCCATTCTCGATGCGCTACCCGCTCATCGACGGTCAAGGCAACTTCGGCTCTCGCGACGGGGATGCGCCCGCCGCCTACCGCTACACCGAAGCCAGGCTTTCCCGCTTTGCCGAACTTCTACTGGCGGAAATAGGGGAGGGCACCGTCGATTTCATCAAGAACTACGATGGAAAATTCGACGAGCCGGTGCTGCTTCCGGCAAGGCTGCCATTTGGGCTCTTGAACGGGAGCTTCGGAATACCGGTGGGTTTCTCGACCCGGATCCCGTCGCACAACCTGAAGGAAGTCGCGGCGGCGGCGGCGCACGTCATCAAGCATCCGCGCGCGAAGGTCGAGGACGTGCTCGAGCACCTGCCGGGCCCCGACTTCCCGGGCGGAGGCCAGATCATCTCGCCGCCCGAGGAGATCAAGCAGGCCTACGAGACGGGCCGCGGCTCCCTTCTCATCCGGTGCAAATGGCAAGTCGAGCCGCTGGCGCGCGGCCAGTGGCGCATCGTGGTGGGCGAGCTGCCGCACGGCGTGTCGGTCAAGCAGGTGACCGAAGAGATCGAGGCGCTGGCCAATCCGCGGCCCGGCCTGGGAAAGAAGGAGGTGACCCAGGAGCAGAAGCGCATGAAGCAGTTCATCCTCGACCAGGTCGAGGGCGTGCGAGATGAGAGCGATCGAAAATCCAAATTAAGACTGGTCATAGAACCCCGCTCTTCGCGGCAGAACCCGGAGGAGATGATGGCCGCCCTGCTGGTGCACACCAGCATGGAGTCGCGCTACGCGGTCAACCTCACCTGGCTCGGTTTCCTCGATGGCTTGCCCGAGACCAAGGGCATCGTCGACATCCTGGAGGAGTGGGGGAAGTTCCGCGTCTCGACGGTGCGCCGCCGCACGGAGTTCCGCCTCGCGCGCGTCGAGGAGCGGCTCCACATCGTGCAGGGCCGCCTCGCCGCCTACGCCAAGATCGACCAGATCATTAAGCTCATCCGCGCGGCCGAAGACCAGGCGGACGCGAAATCCAAGCTTCGGCAGAAATTCGACCTCACGGAGAAGCAGGCGGAAGACATCGTCAACCTGCGCCTGGGACAGCTCACCAAGCTCGACGGGGTCAAGCTCGCCGACGAGGAGAAGGCGCTCAAAGCCGACCGCAAGACCCTCAAGGGCCTGCTCGGCGACGAAAAGGAGCTGAAGAAGCTGGTGGTGGATGAGCTGAAGGAGGATGCGAAGAAATACGGCGACGAGCGGCGCACGCTGATCAAGACGGCCGAGCGCGCGCAGTTGGAGCGCACCGTGGTCGAGGAGCCGATCACGGTGATCCTGTCGCAGAAGGGCTGGGTCCGCGCGCGCACCGGGCACGCGCTCGATCTGTCTGCCTTGAGCTTCAAGGACGGCGACGCGCTCCTGCAGACGCTCGAGTGCAAGACTACGGACGCGGTCATCGTGCTTTCCGCCTCGGGCAAGAGCTTCACCATCGACGCGGCGGCGATCCCGAGCGGGCGCGGCGACGGCGCGCCGGTGAACACGCTGGTCAACTCGTCCTCCGACGATATCGTCTGGATGCGCTCGGGCGATCCC
>DASYPG010000254.1:0-5037 GCA_036006885.1 Burkholderiales bacterium
CGGTTGAGCACCGCGGTCATGAGATCGTTGTACTTCAGTCCCGATCCATGCATCAACTCGGAGGTGGTGGCTGTCGCAGGCTTGGCAGACTGCGCGACGGTCTTTGTCGGCGCCTGCTTTTGCTTCGCCGTCGCGGATTTCGGCTTCGCCGCGGTTTTCGGTTTTTCGACACCGACCACCGTTTTTGCCGGCTCCGCCACAGGTTTCACGGGTTCGGCCACCGCTTTCGCGGGCGCGGGTTGAGCGAGCGCAACCGTCTCGGGCTTCGGTGGCGCGGCCTCGACTTTCGGCGCCGGAGTGTCGACTCTTGCGGCGGGCGCCTCGGGTTTCGGTGCCGGCACCTCGACTTTCGCGGGCGGCGGCGCCTTTGCCACCTGCGCGGGTGCAGGCGTCTTCGGGGCGACCTTCATCGCGGGCGCCGCCGGGCGGGCCGCCTGCTTCATCGGGTCGTGCTCCGCCAGGGCATCCGTGGCCATCTTCTCCATGCTGGACATGACCGCAGGGCCGACCAGCATCGGAACGAGGAAGGCCGGCGCGGCGAAGCCGGCCAGCGCCACGAGGACCGTCGGGAATACTCGCGAAACGCCTTCGCGCGCTACGTACGTCCCTGCCATCAGGTCGTGCAGCGCCTGCTTGCGCGGGGTTACGGCCGCGATGACGTACCCGAGCATGAACACCGCGCTCGAGAAAACCTTCGCGATCTCGCGCCAGAGGGCTCGCAGAATCGAGATGCGGCGGCCGTCGAAGCGCGTGACATGAAGGCCGAGGAGGGCCTTACCGAAGGTTGCCCGCAGCCTCGACGCGTGCAGGATCGGCCAGTAGAGAAAGCCGACCACCCATGCTGCGATCACGACCGGTGTCATGCCCTCCGCCCCGAGCGCCATGGCACCGCCGGCCACGAGCGCGGCGGTAATGACGAAAACGATCGCGGAGTCGGCGAGGAGAGCGAGAAACCGGACCCAGAATCCCCCGTACTGCGTACCCGTTGGCTCGGACATTGTTGTTTGACCTCCGAGCGCAGCGTATTCCGGGTGTGCCAATGGAATCAAGGCACTATTTGCACCTTGGCGCCAAACCCCGGGTCGATCAGGCAACTTCCTGCAGCACCTCGCGAAGCGTCTGAAACAGCCTGTCGATTTCGGGCTTCTCGACGATGAGCGGCGGCGACAGCGCGATGATGTCCCCGGTCACCCGGATCAGCACGCCGCCCTGGAAGGCCTTCACGAACGCCTCGTAGGCGCGCCGGCCGGCTCCATCAGGGCGCGGCTCGAGCTCGACCGCCGCGACCAGGCCGCAATTGCGGACGTCGATCACATGGCGCGTGCCCTTCAAGGAGTGCGCGGCGTTTTCCCAGTAGCTCTCGAGCGACTGGGCGCGGGTCAGCAGGCTCTCGTCCTCGTACGTCTCGAGGGTGCCGATGCCAGCGGCGCAGGCGACCGGATGACCGGAATAGGTATAGCCGTGGAAAAGCTCGATGCCCTCGGGCCCTTGCATGAAGGCTTCGTAGAGCGAGTCCTTCAGGAACACGGCGCCCATCGGCACGGTGCCGTTGGTGAGGCCCTTCGCGGTAGTGAAAAGATCCGGGACCACGCCGAAGCGTTGCGAGGCGAAGGGGTAGCCGAGGCGCCCGAATCCCGTGATCACCTCGTCGAAGATGAGGAGGATGCCGTGCCGGGTGCAGATCTCGCGCAGTCGCTCGAGATAGCCCTTCGGCGGCACCAGCACGCCGGCCGATCCAGCCACCGGCTCGACGATGAGCGCCGCGATCGTCGAAGGATCGTGCAGCGCGCACAGCCGTTCCAGCTCGTCCGCAAATTCCAAACCCCTTTCTGGCTGGCCGCGGGAGAACGCATTTCGTCCGAGGTCATGCGTATGGCGGATATGGTCTACGCCGGCCACGCCCGGACCGAACGTCTTCTTGTTCGCCGGCAACCCGCCTACCGCCATGCCGCCGAAGTTGACGCCGTGGTAGCCGCGCTCGCGTCCGATCAGGCGGAAGCGCTGTCCCTCGCCGCGGGCGCGATGGTAGGCGAGCGCGATCTTGAGCGCGGTATCGACTGATTCGGAGCCGGAGTTGGTGAAGAACACCCGCGAGAAACCCTCGGGCGCGATGCGCGCGAGCTGCTCGGCGAACTCGAATGCAATCGGATGGCCCATCTGGAAGGTGGGCGCGAAGTCCATCGTGGCGACCTGGCGCTTGACCGCTTCTACGATCTTCGGCCGGCAGTGCCCCGCGTTCACGCACCACAGCCCGGCAGTGCCGTCGAGTACCTGCCGGCCTTCGGGCGTCCAGTAGTACATGCCCTCGGCGCGCGCTAGCAGGCGCGGCGCCTTCTTGAATTGGCGGTTCGCCGTGAACGGCATCCAGAAAGCCGCCTGTTCGAGGTCTGAACCGAATTCGGCGCGCTTATTCATGGACGAAACCTCCTAATGCCTAGCCCTGGTAGGCGATGACGCGCTGCTTCTGCACGCCCAGGTTCTGGATCGAAAGCGTCATGACGTCGCCGGGCTTGAGAAACACCGGCGTCGGCTTGATTCCCAGGCCCACGCCCGGCGGCGTGCCGGTGGCGATGATGTCGCCGGGAAGCAGCGTCATGTACTGACTGACGTGCGAGATGATCTTCGCCACGCCGAAGATCATGGTGCGCGTATTACCGGTCTGCATGCGCTGGCCGTTCACGTCGAGGGCCATGTCGAGGCTCTGCGGATCGGCAATCTCGTCGGCGGTGACGAGCCAGGGGCCGATCGGCCCGGCGGTGTCGAAGCCCTTGCCCTTATCCCACTGGCTGGTCGACATCTGGAACGAGCGCTCCGAGACGTCGTTGACGATGCAGTAGCCGGCGACATGGCTGAGCGCCTCGGCCTCGCTCACGTACTTCGCGGTGGTGCCGATGACCACGCCGAGCTCGACCTCCCAGTCGAGCTTGGTCGAGCCCCTGGGCTGGATCACGTCGTCGCTCGGCCCGCTGATGCAGGTAGTCGCCTTCATGAAGACGATCGGCTCTGACGGAATCTGCATGCCGGCTTCCTTGGCATGGTCGGAATAGTTCAGGCCGATGGCGACGAATTTGCCGATGCCGACGTAGGGCACGCCGAAGCGCGCAGCGCTGTTCACGAGCGGCAGCGTCTCCGGCTTGAGGCGCGACAGCGTCTTCAGCTGGCGCGGCGAGATCTCGTTCGGGCCGATGTTGTCGATCACTTTGGAGAGATCGCGCAGGCGGCCTTCGCCGTCGATCACGCCCGGCTTCTCGTAGCCCGGCTTGCCATACCGGCACAGCTTCATATCGTCATTCCCCCGTCGATCGAATAAGCGTTTCCGGTGGCGAACAGCGCTTCGTCCGACGCGAGGAACACCAGGATCCCCATGATGTCGTCCACCGTGCCCAGGCGCCCCATCGGCTGGCGCGCGACGAAGTCCTTGCGCGCCTGCACCGGGTCGGCAAAGGCGTTGATCCTTCCCTGCAGCGACGGTGTATCGACCGTGCCGGGGCAGATGGCGTTGCAACGGATGCCTTTACTTACGTAGTCGGCGGCGATCGACTTGGTAAGCCCGATGACCGCGGCCTTGCTCGCCCCGTAGACGAAGCGGTTCGGCAGCCCGCGGATGGACGAGGCCACCGAAGCCATGTTGATGATCGACCCTCGACCCTTCTTGAGCATCCCGGGAATGAACGCGCGCGACACCAGGAACATCGACTTGACGTTGACCGCGAAGCCCTGGTCCCAGTCCTTCGGGGTGGCGTCGAGGATGCTGCCGTGGTGCACGATGCCGGCGCAATTGAAAAGCACGTCGACGTCGCCCGCTTCGCGCGCCACCCGACCGATCGCCGCCTCGTCGGTGACATCCAGGGCACGGGTTTGAATGCCTTCTTTCCCTTCCAGGTCGGAAAGAGTGGAGGCATTCACGTCGGTGGCCCACACCCGCGCGCCCTCGCGAGCGAAGGCGAGCGCCGCGGCGCGTCCCATCCCCTGCGCCGCCGCGGTGACGAACGCCACCTTGCCTTCCAGACGTCCTGCCATGAGGGCAGCGATTATACTTCGCGTAACCGTGAATCAGCTTGATTTCGCAGGCCGGACCGCAGTGGTCAGCGGCGGCGCGCAAGGCATCGGCGCCGCGATCGTGGAGCGGCTGCGCAGCTCGGGCGCGCGCGTGCAGATCTGGGACCTCGACGGCACGCCGAAGGTGGACGTGTCCGACCCGGTCTCGGTGGACGAAGCGCTGAACCACGCGCTGAGGGAGCTCGGCAAGATCGACGTGCTGGTGAACAACGCCGGCATCGCGGGCAAGAACCTGCCGACCGTCGAGTACCCGATCCAGGAGTGGGAGCGGGTGCTGCGCGTCAATCTCACCAGCCAGTTCCTGTGCTGCCGCGCCGTGGCGCCGCACATGGTGAACTCGCGCTACGGCAGGATCGTGAACATCGCCTCGGTCGCGGGCAAGGAAGGAAACCCCAACGCGGTGGCGTACTCGGCGTCCAAGGCCGGCGTGATCTCGCTCACCAAGTCACTCGGCAAGGAGCTCGCCCAGACCGGCGTGCTGGTCAACTGCGTGACCCCGGCCGCGGCCAAGACCGCGATCTTCGACCAGATGACCGAGACGCACATCCAGTACATGCGCTCGAAGATCCCGATGAATCGCTTCGTCAGCGTCGACGAGGTCGCGGCGCTGGTGTGCTGGCTCGCGAGCGAGGACTGCTCGTTCTCGACCGGAGGGGTGTTCGACATCTCCGGCGGAAGAGCGACCTACTGATGAGCGAAAAGAAGAAGCCTTCCGAAGCGCGCTCGATTCAATGGTTTGGCCGCGAGGACATCTATGGGTTCATCTACCGCAGCTGGATGAAGAACCGCGGCGTGCCGCAGGACCAGTTCGACGGCCGCCCAGTGATCGGCATCTGCAACACCTGGTCGGAGCTCGTGCCCTGCAACTCGCACTTCCGCACCATCGCCGAGCACGTGCGCGCGGGCGTGCTCGAGGCGGGCGGCTTCCCGCTCGAGTTCCCGGTGATGTCGCTCGGGGAAACGCTGCTGCGGCCCACC
>DASYPG010000255.1:0-2548 GCA_036006885.1 Burkholderiales bacterium
CTGCAGCGCCGGGCCGCCGCCGCGATACGGGACGTGCAGGATGAAGGTGTGCGTCTCGTCCTTGAAGATCTCGCCGCAGAAATGGAACGTGGTGCCATACCCGGCCGAGGCGTAGGAAAGCTTGCCGGGATGCGCGCGCACATCTTTCAGGAGCTCGGCCACGCTCTTCGCCGGGTTCTTCGGCGGCACCACGAGCACGTGCGGCGAGGTCGCGACCATGCCGATCGGGGCGAAATCCCGCATCGGGTCCCAGGTCAGCTTGTCGAACAGCGCCTGGTTCGTGACCAGCGGGATCGTGTTGAGCACGATCGTGTAGCCGTCGGCCGGCGCGCGCGCGGCGGCCTCCATGCCGATGTTGCCCGAGGCGCCGCTGCGGTTGTCGATGACGATGCGAGCGCCGAGCTGCGCGCCGAGGGGGTCGGCGATGAGGCGCGCGGTGATGTCGACGCTGCCGCCGGGGGGAAAGGGCGCGATCAGGCGGATCGGCTGGCTGGGATAACCCTGGGCCGCGGCGAATGGCGCGACCGCAACAAGAACCGCAATGCCGATCCAACGAACCATCGTAGTCCTCCTCGCTGGTTATCATAGCGGCTTCGACGAGGAGGATCCTGCAAGTGAAGGCGCCGTCGTTTGCCTATGCGAAACCGGGATCGCCCGCCGAGGCGTTCGAGCTGGCGCGACGCCCCGGCGCGAAGGTGCTCGCGGGCGGCCAGAGCCTCATCCCGGCGCTCAACATGCGCCTGTCGCAGCCCGAGCTGCTGGTCGACATCTCCGGCCTGCCCTACAGGGAGATCAGCCTCGAGCAGGGCGTGCTCAGGATCGGCGCCCTCGTTACGCATTCACAAATTGAAAAATCCGGGGAAATCGCAAAGCATGCCCCGCTGCTCGCCGAGGCGGTCAAGCACGTGGCGCATCCGGCGATCCGCAACCGCGGCACCCTCGGCGGCAGCATCGCGCTCGCCGATCCCGCGGCCGAGTATCCCGCGTGCATGGTGGCGCTCGACGCGAGCATCGTGGTGGCCGGCGCCGGGGGCGAGCGCCTGGTCAGGGCGCAGCAATTCTTCAAGGGCCTGTTCGAAGTGGACCTCGCGCCCGGCGAGCTGGTCGTCGCGGTCGAGGTGCCGGCGCAGCTCAAGGACCAGCGCTCGGTGTTCATCGAGCTCGCGCGGCGCCACGGCGACTACGCGATCATCGGCCTCGCCGGCTACAGGGGAAAGTCGACTCGCTTCGTGTTCTGCGGCGCCGGTCCCACCCCCATCCTCGCGAAGCAGGCGTCTGCGGCTCGCGACCTCGATTCTGCGGTTTTGCTTCTTGAAAAAGACCTGGACCCGCCCGGCGACCTCTACAACAGCTCCGCCACCAAGCTGCACCTCGCGAAGGTGCTGCTCAAGCGCGCATGGAACACGCTCTCGACATCACCCTGACGGTCAACGGCACGCCGGTGAGCCGGCGCGTGGCGCCGCGCCAGCACCTGGTCGACTTCCTGCGCGACGAGCTCGGCCTGACGGGATCGCACATCGGCTGCGAGCACGGCGTGTGCGGCGCGTGCACTCTGCGCGTCGACGGCGAGATCGTGCGCGGCTGCCTGATGCTCGCGGTCCAGGCGAACGGCTGCACGGTGGAGACCATCGAGGGGCTCTCCGACTCGAAGGAGCTCGCGCCGCTGCAAAAGGCGTTTCACGAGCGCAACGCGCTGCAGTGCGGTTTCTGCACGCCGGGGATGCTGCTGGCCGCGCAGGATCTGCTGCGTCAAAACCGCAAAGCCACACGCGAAGAAATCAGGGCACATATCGCGGGCAACTACTGCCGCTGCACGGGATACCAGGCGATCGTTGACGCCATCGAAGAGGTAATACATGGGAAGAGCTGAGCTGCCGCTGCACGCGCCGGGCACCCAGCTCGACCGGGGCTACATCGGCCAGAGCGTGCCGCGGCCGAACGCACAGCGCCTGCTGCAGGGACGCGGCGCTTTCATCGACGACCTGCGCTTCCCGCGCCTGGCGCACGTCGCGTTTTTCAGGAGTCCCTATGCGCACGCGCGGATCAAGCGCCTGGACTTTTCGAAGGCCTTGAAACAACCCGGGGTCATCGGCGTGTTCGACGGCAGAGCCGTCGCGGAATACTGCACGCCGTGGATCGGCGTGCTCGCGCACCTGAAGGGCATCAAGTCGCCGCCGCAGCACGCGCTCGCGATCGAGCGCGCCTGCTCGCAGGGCGAGGCCTGCGCGGCGGTAGTGGCCGAGTCGCGCTCGCAGGCGGAGGACGCGGTCGGGCTGATCGAAGCCGAATGGGAGGAGCTGCCCGTGGTCGTGGACATGGAAGCGTCGCTTCGAGGCGATGTGGTTGTTCACGAAGAACTGAAGGACAACATCTGCTTCAAGCGCGAGCTCGACACCGAGGGCGTCGCGGCCGCCTTCGCCAAAGCGGATGCCGTGGTGGAGGAGACGTTCCACTTCGGCCGCCACACCGGCGTGTGCCTCGAGGGACGCGCGATCCTCGCCGACTACAACGCCGGCGAGCATTCGCTCACCGTGTATCACGCCACGCA
>DASYPG010000256.1:0-5805 GCA_036006885.1 Burkholderiales bacterium
TGCCCGCCGACCCATTTTCGTACCGCCTGGACGGTGACCGGCGTGCCTTCGTAGCGCAGGTTGAACTCGCGCGCGAGCGCCGCCGGCCCAGCAGCGGCCGGCTGGGCACGCTTGAGGGCCTCGCGCAGGCGTTTGCTAAACCCTTGTTTTTCATCGCCTAGCGCCATCGGGCGAGGACAGTAGCATCAAGGGCTCGTACCAGTGCACACTATCGGTTCACTAAATGCGAAACCGATGGTTATGGGACCGCACACCCCTACCCTCGACCCCCTCACGTGGCTGCCGAACCGCGTCCTCTTCGAGGCGCGGCTCGTGCGCGCCGTCCGGGACGTTCAACGCCGGCGCGGGCTGCTCGCGCTTTTGTTGATCGACCTGGACCGCATGGAGGCCGTGAATGCGAGCCTCGGCCGCGACTTCGGCGACCGCATCCTGCGCGAGGCAGCGGCGCGCATGGCGCGCGGCCTCGGTCCTGGAGCGATGCTGGCACGCCTTCAGTTCGACGATTTCGCCAGCTTCTTCGAAGTGCCCGATCCCGAGGCGGCGGTGAAGCAGGCAGCCGCGCTGTTAGAGCTGTGCGGACAACCTTATGTGCTGGATTGCATCGCCGCGATCGTCACCGTGAGCATCGGCATCGCGCTCCATCCTCGCGACGCCGACGATCCCGCGACCCTCTTCGCGCGGGCGGAGCGTGCTCTCAACGAGGCCAAGATCCGCGGCCGCGACCGCGCCTACCCATCCTAGGCCGGGGGCGCGGGCGGTGCTGTGAGATTCGGCGCCGGTCTCTGCGGCCGCGCGCCGGAAGCGCAGGCCGTCTCACCGAACGACATGCCGATGAGGCTGGCGAGGCGCGGGTCGGCCATGGTGTGCTGCTCGAGCGTGAGAGTCTTCAGGAGGCCCTTCGCCGAATCGATGATGTCCTCCACTGCCGTCAGCCGGTCGCGCGCCACGTCGGCGGCGCGGTCGAGGCGCTTGACGAGGTCGAGCTGTGCGTCGGACGCGCGCGGGGCGCGGTCGCGCGCAATGTCCCGCTGCAGCGCGCGGATGCCGTCGGCATAGCCGTTCCAGGCCTTCTGCTGATCGGCGGTGAGCTTGAGGTCGGTCTCGAACTCGCCGAGCGTCGCCTCGAGCTGGTTGATCTGCGGCGCGCCGCCGCCTTTGCCTCCACCCGCGCCACCCTTGTCACCGCCGCCGCGGCGCTTGCCGCCCATCTGCGCGAAAGCGGCGGCCGGCGCGGCCGCCAGGAGGGCGAGCATGGTTCGTTTCTTCACGATGTTTCCCCGACGTTCCGCAAATAGAACGCCGCGGAACCTGAAAGTTGCGTCAGGTTCTACCGCAGGAAAATCACCGTTTCCGTTTCTTCTTTTGGGCCGCGCTCTGCTTCTTCTTTTGCGCCGCGAGCCTTGGCGTGCCGCCGGCGAGGTCGACGCGAAGCGCCGCGTGCAGCTGCCCCGGATTCAGATGGTGAAACTCCGCGGGAACGTCGAGCATTTGCGCGCGCCGGCCGCCCTCCGGATGAAACCGCAGCTGGGGCGCGTCGGCCTCGGTCGAAGGGTGAAACAGGGCGTGGATTTTTCCGCCTTTGTCGAACAATGCCAGGACCTTCATAGATTCGTTCCTCTTAGAACGTGTCCACCTGCGACGCCATCACCTGAATCCTCGCCTGGATCGGCGCTCCGCTTTGGCCGTTTGCGCGCAAGCTCATGGCCATCGGGGTGCTGGCGGGACTCGACGTATTCCATTGAGAGCCCTCCGAGACGATGGTGACGCTCTGCTGCGTGTCCTCGTCGCTCGCGCCCACGACCCCGGCCCAGATCCGGTTGAATCGGAACTGGCTGATGTTGCTGCCCCAGGTCACGGTAAACGAGATGGTGCTGCCTTTCGCCATAGTCAGTACGCCTGCCGAGGCGACGACAACCGCCGTGGTGAAAGCCGCCATTGGGAACCCTCCGCGAAGAGATTTGCCGCCGGGAAGCGGTCGGCGCGGATTCTAGCGCAAACACCCGGGGCGGAGGGCCACCCCGGGATATTCAAGGCTCCTTACTTCGTCTGGGTCTGGGCGTCGTGCTTCTCGCGGTGGATGCGCTTGCTCTGGCGGTTCTCCGCCTGCTGCACGCGCCGCTGCTCCTTCTCGCCGACGTGTCCGTCGGCGCCGGCGCGCGCTTCCTTCTTGGAGTCACCCGCCTGGCCGCGCTCGAGCTTTGCGGTTTCGCGGGTGGTCAGGCTCCCCGACTGCACGCCCTGCTCGATGCGCTGCTGCTGGTTGACGTTACGCTGCACGTCCGCCTGTATGCGCTGCGACGAGGCGGAGGCCGGGTTGCCGGTCTGCGCGTCGTGCTTCTCGCGGTAGATGTCGCGGCTCACCTGGTTCTGCTCGCGCCCAAGGCGCGCCTTTTCCGCGGGGCTGAGCTTGCCGTCCTGCATGGCACGCGACTGGTCGCGCTCGACGCGCGCTTCTTCGCCTTCGAGGCGGGAGGCCTCCCGGGTATTGAGCTGGCCGGACTTCAGGCCCTGCTCGATTCGCTCCTGCTGGTTGACGTCGCGCTGCACCGTGCCGGCTTGCGCGAACGCCCCCGCGGAAAATGCCAGGCCAAGGGCCGCGGCGAGGATGCTGGTCTTCATTGTTTCTTCCCTTTCGTGTGAACGATGGAGACCATTCAACGCCGCCCGGGCGTTACGAGACTACCGCCCGGGCGTAATTTGCGTAACAACTTGTATCCAGCCCCGGGACTACATGTTGCGCCGGTACTGTCCGCCGACCTCGAAGAGCGCGTGGGTGATCTGGCCGAGAGAGCATACGCGCACCGCGTCCATCAGCACGGCGAAGACGTTCTCGTCCTTGATTACCGCCTGGCGTAGCCGCTCGAGCATCGGACCACAGTCATCCTGGTTTTTCTTCTGGAATTCCCTTAGCCGCTTCAATTGCGACTGTTTTTCTTCCTCGGTGGAGCGGATCAGCTCGAGCTTCTGCGGCATGGCGTTGTCCGCCGCGGCTTTGCGGAAGGTGTTCACGCCGACGATCGGATACGTGCCGTCGTGCTTCTGCCTCTCGTAGTGGAGCGACTCCTCCTGGATCTTGCCGCGCTGGTAGCCGGTTTCCATCGCGCCGAGGACGCCGCCGCGGCTCGACAGCGCCTCAAACTCCTTCAGCACCGCCTCCTCGACCAGGTCGGTCAGCTCGTCGATCACAAACGAGCCCTGGTTTGGGTTCTCGTTCTTGGCGAGGCCCCACTCCTTATTGATGATGAGCTGGATCGCCATTGCGCGGCGCACCGACTCCTCGGTCGGCGTGGTGATCGCCTCGTCGTAGGCGTTGGTGTGCAGCGAGTTGGTGTTGTCGTAGGTCGAGATCAGCGCCTGGAGCGTGGTGCGGATGTCGTTAAAGGCGATCTCTTGAGCGTGCAGCGAGCGCCCCGAAGTCTGCGAGTGGAACTTGAGTTTTTGGCTGCGCTCGTTGGCGCCGTAGCGCTCGCGCATCGCGACCGCCCAGATGCGCCGCGCCACGCGCCCGAGCACCGCGTACTCGGGGTCCATGCCGTAGGAGAAGAAGAACGACAGGTTGGGCGCGAAGTCGTCGGTCTTCATGCCGCGCGCGAGGTAGGCCTCGACGAAGGTGAAGCCGTTGGCGAGCGTGAAGGCGAGCTGCGAGATGGGGTTCGCCCCGGCCTCGGCGATGTGGTAGCCCGAGATCGACACCGAGTAGAAGTTGCGCACGTCGTGCTCGATGAAGTAGGCCTGGATGTCGCCCATGACCTTGAGCGAGAACTCGGTGGAGAAGATGCAGGTGTTCTGCCCCTGGTCCTCCTTGAGGATGTCGGCCTGCACCGTGCCGCGCACGGAAGAGAGGGTTTGCGCCTTGAGCTTTTTCAGCTCGCCCGGATCTGGACCACGGTTTTTCTCTTTGGTGAACTTCTCCACCTGCTGGTCGATCGCAGTGTTAAAGAACATCGCGAGAATCGTCGGCGCCGGCCCGTTGATCGTCATCGACACCGAGGTCGCCGGGTCGACTAGGTCGAAGCCCGAATAGAGCACCTTCATGTCTTCGAGCGTGGCGATCGACACGCCCGAGTTGCCGACCTTGCCGTAGATGTCCGGGCGCTCGTCGGGGTCGAAGCCGTAGAGGGTCACCGAGTCGAACGCCGTGGACAGGCGCTTCGCCGGCATGTCTTTCGACAGCAGGTGGAAGCGGCGGTTGGTGCGGAACGCGTCGCCCTCGCCGGCGAACATGCGCGTCGGGTCCTCGTTTTCGCGCTTGAACGCAAACACCCCGGCGGTGAAGGGGAACTCGCCGGGCAGGTTCTCCCGCATACGCCAGCGCAGCAGCTCGCCATGGTCTTCGTACTTCGGCAGCGCAAGCTTCGGAATGTGCGTTCCCGAAAGGGAAATCGTCGTGAGACGCGTCCGGATCTCGCGCTCTCGCACTCTCACCACGCGCTCGTCGCCGGAGTGCGCCTTGACCGTTTCCGGCCATGTGTCCAGGAGCTTCTTCGACTCCGCGCTCAGCGCGGCGTCCTTTTCCGCAGCGAGCTTGTCGATCTCGAGCGAGGCGCCGCCGAGCATCGCTTTCACGGCCGCGAGCTGCTGCCGCTCGCGAGCGAACTTCGCCTGCGAGGCGGCGTGCCGGTGGTAGCCACGCACCGATTCCGCGATCTCGGCGAGGTAGCGTGCGCGTTGCGGCGGAACGATGGCGTGCACCGCCGAGAAGACGCGCGCCGCGGGCTTCGGCAGGCGACCGGGCCCGAGCTTGAGGCCTTTTTCCGCGAGCCTGGCGGCAATCGCGTGATACAGGGCGCTTACGCCATCGTCGTTGAAGCGCGCGGCGACGGTGCCGAACACGGGCATTTCCTCGAGCGGCGTGTCGAAGGCCTCGCGGTTTCGCTGCACCTGTTTGCGCACGTCGCGCAGCGCGTCCTCGGCGCCCTTGCGGTCGAACTTGTTGATGGCGACGAAGTCGGCGAAGTCGAGCATGTCGATCTTCTCGAGCTGGCTTGCGGCGCCGAACTCCGGCGTCATCACGTAGAGCGCGGCGTCGACATGCGGCACGATCGCCGCGTCGCCCTGGCCGATGCCCGCGGTCTCGACCATGACGAGCTCGAATCCCGCGGCGCGGCAGGCGGCGATGGCGTCGCCGAGCGCGGCGGAAATCTCGCTGCCGGTGGCGCGAGTGGCGAGCGAGCGCATGAAGGTGCCCGCCTCGTTGATGGCATTCATGCGGATGCGGTCGCCGAGCAGCGCGCCGCCGGTCTTGCGCCGCGTCGGGTCGACCGACAGCACCGCGATCTTCAGCGCGTCGCCCTGGTCGAGGCGGAAGCGCCGCACCAGCTCGTCGGTGAGCGAGCTCTTGCCCGCCCCGCCAGTGCCGGTAATCCCGAGCACTGACGCAGGGTTTTGCTTTGCCCCGTCAAGAAGGTCGGTCTTGTCTTTAAAAACCCCAAGCTCCAGAGCGGTAATGACCTGCGCCAGGCTCCGCAGGTCGCCCTTCTTCAGATCCTTCGGCGCGTACTGCGTCGGATCAAAGTCGCAGCGCGCGAGCATGTCGTTGATCATGCCCTGCAGCCCCATGCGCTGGCCGTCCTGCGGCGAATACACGCGCGCGACGCCGTAGCGTTGCAACTCCTCGATTTCCTCCGGCACGATCACGCCGCCGCCCCCGCCGAAGACCTTGATGTGCGCGCCGCCTCGGTCGCGCAACAGGTCGAGCATGTACTTGAAGTACTCGAGGTGGCCGCCCTGGTACGACGAGACCGCCACGCCCTGCACGTCCTCCTGCAGCGCCGCGGTCACCACCTCGTCGACCGAGCGGTTGTG
>DASYPG010000257.1:0-1985 GCA_036006885.1 Burkholderiales bacterium
GAGCCCCTGCCAGGGACCGGCCCTCAAGGTTCCTTCGGGCTTTCTCGAGGTCGAGGACCCGGCGCTACCCGAAGGTTGCGAGCTTCCCGACGGCTCCAGGCTCGATGCCGGCGCTGCGCCGGTGTGCGGAACCTGCGGGCAGCATCTCGGGGACGACCTCGGCGCCGAGCTCGCCCTGTCCCGCGGGCGCTAGAAGCTCAGCGGGTTGTCAGTGCCAGGCGCGGGCGAAGGTGCGGCCCGGCAGCAGGTCGGCTGCCTGGGGCTCCTGCTGTAGCAGGTCTTCGAGCGCGCCGGAAATTTCGCCGATGAAGCCTTTCGCCCGGGCTGGGGCGAGCTCGGGGTAGGTCTCGACCGCGCTTACGTAAAGCTCCCATTCGCGGGTGCCTTCCTTCTCGCTTTCGGCGACGAGCCGCTCGGCGATCGAAAAGCCGCATAGCCCGGGCGAGCGGTCGAAGATCAATTCGATCCGCGCGCTGAGCGCTGCTTCGAGCTCCGCCCCCCGCTGCCCCTTCCCCATGGAATCCACCCTACCGTGCCGGAGCGCGCCCGCCTATCGCCTATTTCCTGCCTGTGGCGGCGGCGCGGCAAAACTTCGTGAGATTTTTCCTACGCCCTATCATGGCGGGGTCCTGAAAAAGAGCCTGCCCACCATAGCGGTCAGCGACGAGCGCGGCGTGCGCTCGCTGCACGTCGGCGGCGAGGCGATCCAGAGCTCGATGCGGCTCGGCGATCCCTTCGCGCTGGCGCTCGACTACACCCGCTGCATGATGGGCTTCCTGCTGTTCCATCCCGAGCCGCGTCGCGCGCTGATGATCGGGCTGGGGGGCGGCTCGCTGCCGAAGTTCTTCCTCAAGCATTTGCGGCGCACCACGGTGCGGGTGATCGAGCTCGATCCCCGCATCGTTACGACCGCGCGCACCCACTTCGCCCTGCCGGTGGACGGCGAGCGCCTCGCCGTGGAGATCGGGGACGGCGCCGAGGCGCTGGCGCCGGAATGCTGCGACGTGCTGGTGGTCGACGCCTACCACGACGAGGCGCACGTGCCGGAGTTGGCCGCGGCCGAGTTCTACGACGCCGCGTTCCTCGCGCTGGAGCCGCGCGGCGTGCTGGTCGTGAACTTCATGGACGACGATCCGCGGCTCGGGCAGTACATGCGGCGGCTCGAGAGCGCGTTCGGCGGCGCCGTCGTCTCGATGCGCGCGCTGTACGACCAGAACATCGCCGCCTTCGCCCTCAAGGGGCTGCCGCCCAGGCTCGAGTGGGAGGAGCTGCGCCGGCGCGCCGGGCGCCTCGAGGCGCGCCTCGGTCTGCCGTTCACCAAGTACCTGCGACGCCTGCGCTCGATGAACCGCTCCGAGGGCGGGAGCCTGGTCCTCGGCGTCTGATGGATCCGGCCGAGCTCGCGGCGCTCGGCGCGATCGCGTTCGCGGGTGCGCTCATCTTCGGCCTCACGGGGTTCGGCTCGGCGCTGATCACGATCCCGCTCGCGAGCCACCTCGTGCCGCTGCCCTTCGCGCTTGCGCTCTTCGCGCTCGCCGACCTGGTGAGCGCATTTTCGGTGGGTCTCGAGAACCCGCGCAACGCCATGCGCGGCGAGTGGACTCGCCTCGTGCCGATGATCCTCATCGGGACCGCGCTCGGGGTCACCGCGCTCGTCAACCTGCCGCGCGCCGTCGGGATGCTGCTCCTTGGCGTGTTCGTGCTCTCGTTCGCGCTGTACAGCCTGGTCCGTCGCCCTTCTCCGCGCGTCATCTCGGCGCACTGGGCCTGGATCGCCGGGCTTGCCGGCGGCGTCACCAGCGCCCTTTTCGGCGCGGGCGGGCCGCCCTACGCGATCTATCTTTCGCAGCGCGGCCTCACCAAGGAGCAGTTCCGCGCCACGCTCGGCTTCGCCACCATGACGAGCATTTCGCTGCGGGTGCTCGCGTTTCTCGTCACCGGACTGCTGCTCGATCTTCAGGTCTGGATCGCCGCCGCGGTGGCGG
>DASYPG010000258.1:0-7025 GCA_036006885.1 Burkholderiales bacterium
CACGTACGCGAAGAACGCGAGGTAGCACAGCCCGAGCAGCGCGAACTTGAACGGCAGCCCGAGCGCTTTGAAGCGCGCCGACTCGTTCGCGACCAGCAGCACTACCAGAACGCCCATGAAGCCGAAGGAGACGAGGAGCGACGAGCTCTTGAAGAAGAACAGGGTATACGCGCTGAGCAGTGCGCCGAGCAGGAAGTGGATCGCCGGATTGCGGTATTCGAGGTACAAGCGCTTCCAGCGCGAGCCGGCAAGGTCAGGCGCCGGCTGCTGTTCTGACAGAAGCATCTGGACGAGGACCACTGTGATGAGCAGCAAATAGGTCGCCTGCTGGGCGATGGTGAGCCAGGAGTCGATCCGGCCCAGCGTGACGATATCGAAAAGGAATCCGGCGACGAAGAACGAAACCGCGAGGCGGTGCTCGTTGCGGGCGGCGTAGAGGCGCAGCCGCTGGAGGGTTCCGGTCGAAACGCCCGGCGGGTCGGCCGGCGCCGCGGCTGCAGGTTCCTGGAGGCTCACCGCATCTCTTTTCTTGTCGTGCGACCTCCCCGACTGTACCCCCGGACGCGCGGTCGCAGCGCGCAACAAACGCACGGTTGTCATCGACCTGCGCAAGCGCGCGGTCGTCGCCACGGTGACGGGCGTCGGCAACGACCCTTATGGGCTCGCGGTCGTCGACCTGAAGGGCCGCGACCGCGACGACGACTGACGGCTCAGTGACGGCCTGAGTGGTCTGGGCGCTCGACGCGCTCGTTTCGCTCCACACGCGCAACCCGCTCGGGACGATCGTCGCGGCGATCGACGCGGCGGTCTTCGCGGCGGTCTTCACGACGGTCGGCGCGCTGCTCTCGCTCGGCGCGCAGCACGATCCGGAGGCGATCGTCGTCCTGGCGCAATCGCACGCGCTCGAGGTTGAGCTGGCCGGCGAGTTGCTGAACGGCTTGGGCGATCTGCAGGCGCTCCTGCGCCGTCAGGTCGCGCTCGCGGATGCGCACGTCGCGCGCGCCGCCGTCGAACAGCGCGCGGATCTCGGCGATGAGCTTCTGGACATCGATCGCGCCGGCGGCATCGCGCGGGACAACGAGCCGAGCCTCTTCGCGCTGATCTTCGCGCTGATCCTCGCGTCGGTCTTCGCGCCGATCTTCTCGACGGTCCTCCTGCCTCACGTCGGAGGACTGCGCTACCGCCATGATCGGCTGCATCAGCGGTGCAGTCAGTCCCATCGATGCGATGGTCTTGACGCCTCCGTCGCGCGTAGAACGCGCTGAACTACGCCGAAGTTTCTTCGCGGTAGAAGCCGAGCGCCTCGATCACGGGGCGGTCGCTGATCGAGAACAGGATCGCGTCCTCGCCGCCGGCGTTCTCGTGCGCGTGCTGGGCCCAGCTCGGCAGCGCAATGATGTCGCCCTTCGACCAGTCGAAGGTCTTGCCGTCGATGACCGTCCTGCCGTTGCCGCGGACCACGTGGAACACCGAGCTGCCCGTAACGCGGCGCGGCTTGAGCTTCTCGCCCTTGCGCACGAGCTGGATGCGGCACGAGATCGTCGGCGTGACCGGTCCGCCGGTCTGCGGGTTGGTGTACTCGAGCGCGATCCCCTCGTAGGGCGAGCCTTCGGTTCCGCGCAGCGCGTCCAGCGCTTCCAGGGTGCGGTCGAACGAATAGAGCATCAACGGCGAGAAGCGCGGGCGCTCCTTCACCCAGGTCGGCGCGAGATGCCCGTGCCCGTAGAGCGCCTTGGAGCCGTTCACCGGCTTGCCGTGCTCCGCCTTCAGGTTCTGGTGCATCTGGAAGAAGATGCAATCGAGCGCCTTGGTGAGGGGCACGTCGAGGCCGTCCATCCATACCACGGTCTCGCGGGTCTCGTTGCCGTGGTCGTGCCACTGCCAGCTCGGCGTGAGGACGAGGTCGCCCTCGCGCATGATCACCTTCTCGCCTTCGACCGCAGTGTACGCGCCGTTACCGGACATGATGAAGCGGATCGCCGCGGGCGAATGCCGATGGGCACGCGCGATCTCGCCGGGCAGCAGCACCTGCACCGCCGCGATCAGCGTATTCGTGGTGGCCCACTGGCCGTTCAGCCCCGGATTGAAGAGCTGCATCGCGCGGCGCTCGTCGCCGACCGGCACCGCGGTCGCCGACTGCCTCGCCACCTCCTCGAGCAGCGACCATTTCCACTGGTGCGCCACCGCCTGCGGTCGCGGCTGCGGCGTCATCTGGCTCGCGATCTCCCACAACCCCCACATGTGGTTGCGGTGGATGAGCTGGTGGAATGCATCTTCGGTCTTGATGGGCGCGTTCATGACGATCCCTGCGATTGGTTTGCAGCTTTGATTTTAGCCCAGAGCGGATCGAGCAGCTCGAGCATCCGCAGCGCATCGCGGTCGCCGCGCGAGGCCGCTATGCGCAGCGCGAAATGCGGCGCCAGGCGCTTGGTCAGCCAGCCGACGAAAAACAGGTTCGCGCCGATGAGCGCGGCCTGGGGGAACGCCTGCCTGAAGGTAAGCCAGATCGCGAGCACCATCCCGGCGAGCCCGATCGCCGCGAGCGCCGAGCCGGCGTGCGCGGCCAGCGCGGGAAAGGTGAAGTAGAAGCGGTAGCGCTCGATGAAGCGCGCCTCCTCGGTACTGAACGTGTACGGCGGCTGGTCTACAGGCACTGGCCCGCGCTGCGTCGCGCGCATCCGGCTGACCAGCCAGACCTCCAATGCGAATACCACCGCGACGAAGGCCCAGGACACCGGCTCGGGCTTGAGCGCGGCCCAACCGGCGAGGACGAGGATCAGCACCGCCGCGTACTTCATGGCCGCAGCGCAGCTTCGAGCTCGGCCTGCTTCTCGAGCCACTCGGCCTCGAGCTGCTCCAGCTCCTTCTTCACGTAGGCCTGGTCGAGGAGCAGCGTCCTGAGATCGTCCTTGCGCTCCTCGGCATAGAGCGCCGCATCTCCGAGGCGTGCCTCGATGTCGGCCTTTTGCGCGTTGAGCCGCGCCATCAGCTCCTCGAGCCGCTTGATGCGGGCCTCGAGCGGCTTGCGTGAAGCCGGCTTTTCCTTCATGGGTTTGGGTTTCGGGGGAAGAGCCGGCTTCGCCTCCCGATTCAGAAGCGACTCACGGTAGTCGTCCAGATCGCCGTCGAAGGGCTTCACCGCCCCCTCGGCGACGATGAGAAGCTGCTCGGTCGTCGCGCGCAGCAGATGCCGGTCGTGCGAGACGAGAACGAGCGTGCCCTCGAACTGCGCCAGCGCCACGGTGAGCGCCTCGCGCGTGTCGAGGTCGAGGTGGTTGGTGGGCTCGTCGAGGAGCAGCAGATTGGGCCGCTGCCACACGATGAGCGCGAGAGCGAGCCTGGCTTTCTCGCCGCCGGAGAACTGCTCCACGGCGCTCGTCGCCATGTCGCCGGGAAAATTGAAGCCGCCCAGGTAGTCGCGCAGCTCCTGCTCCCGTGTGTCGGGAGCAAGCCGTGCGAGGTGCCACAGGGGCGACTGGTCGTCGCGCAGCATTTCCACCTGGTGCTGCGCGAAGTAACCGATGGCGAGGCCCTTGTTCACCGTCATCTGTCCCGCGAGCGGCGCCAGCACGCCGGCGACGGTCTTGATGAAAGTCGATTTCCCCGCGCCGTTGATGCCGAGGAGCCCGATGCGCTGCTCCGATTGCAGGGACAGGCTGATCCCATCCAGCACGACCTTGTCGCCATAGCCTGCCCTTACGTCCTCGAGGACCAGCAGCGGGTTGGGCGCGCGCAGCGGCTCGCGGAACTCGAACGAGAACGGCGCGGCGACGTGCAGCGGCGCGAGCTCCTCCATCTTCGCCAGCATCTTCATGCGGCTTTGCGCCTGCCGCGCCTTGGTCGCCTTGGCGCGGAAGCGGTCGATGAACGACTGCAGGTGGGCGCGCTCGCGCTGCTGCTTCTCGTGCTGGCTCTGCGCGAGCACGAGATTCTGCACGCGCTGCGTCTCGAACGCCGAATAGTTGCCGCTGTAGCGGCGCAGCTTTCTCTGGTCGATGTGCACCACCGCGGTCACCACCGCGTCGAGGAAGTCGCGGTCGTGCGAGACGACGATCAGCGTGCCCGGATAGCGCTTGAGCCATTCCTCGAGCCAGATGATGGCGTCGAGATCGAGGTGGTTGGTCGGCTCGTCGAGGAGCAGCAGGTCCGAGGGGCACATCAGCGCCTGGGCGAGATTGAGGCGCATGCGCCAGCCCCCGGAGAAGCTCGATACCGGCTGCTCGAGCTCCTGCTGCCGGAAGCCCAGGCCGGTGAGCAACGTCTCGGCGCGCGAGCGCACGGTATATGCATCCGCGTCCCCGAGCGCGGCGTGCAGCTCGCCCATCAGTACACCATCATGCTCTTCCTCCGCCGAAACCAGCCGAGCCTGCAGGTTCCGGAGCTCGGTGTCGCCATCGATCGCGTAGTCCACGGCCGCCCGCTCGAGCGCGGGCGTTTCCTGCGCGACGTGCGCGAGGCGCCAGTGCGCCGGAAAGTCGACCTCGCCGCGGTCGGTGTGGAGCTCTCCGCGCAGCAGCGCGAACAGGCTCGACTTGCCCGAGCCGTTGGCGCCGATGAGGCCGATGCGCTCGCCGGGGTGGATGGAGGCGTCCGCGGCCTCGAGGAGCGGCTTCGCGCCCCGCCGCAGCGACACGTTCGAAAAACGGATCACGGACCGGAAAAAGCGGCGATTTTACAAGGTACGATTCGTGCGATGGATCGCCTGCGCGCCGACACCCTGAGAACATTCACGGAAAAAGCCTTCCAGCAGGTGGGCGTGCCGCTCGAGGATGCCAAGACCATCGCCGCGCTGATGATCGAGGCCGACCTGCAAGGCTCCGACGGGCACGGCATCTTCCGCCTGCCGCAGTATATCCGCCGCATCCAGGCGGGCGGCGCGAACCCCAGGCCGCAGATCCGCGTCGAGCGCGAGCGCGCGGCGATGGCGCTGGTGAACGGCGACAACGGCATGGGTCACCTCGCGATGAGCTACGCGGCGAACCTCGCGATCGAAAAAGCGCGCGCCGCGGGCTCGGCCTGGGTCGGGGTGCGCTGGAGCAACCACGCGGGGCCGGCTTCGCTCTACGCCAGGATGCCGCTGCCCGAAGGCATGATCGGGATGTACTTCGCTGTCGGCAACGCCAACCACCTCCCGCCCTGGGGCGGCGTAGAGATGCTGCTCTCCACCAACCCGGTCGCGGTCGCGATCCCCGCGGGCGAGGAGCCCCCGATCGTGCTCGATATGGCGACCACCGTGGCGGCCTTCGGCAAGGTCAAGACCCGCGCGCAGCGCGGCGAGCCGATGCCCGAAGGCTGGATGGTCGACCGCGGGGGCCGCCCGCTCACCGACCCCAAGCGGATGAACGAGGGCTTTCTCCTTCCCTTGGGGGGACATGAAGCCGGCTACAAGGGCTACGGCATGGCGCTCGTCTTTGGCATCCTCGCCGGCACGCTGAACAACGCCGCGATGGGCCGCGACGTGGTCGACTTCAACGCCGACGATGCCTCGCCCACCAACACCGGCCAGGCGATCCTCGCCATCGACGTTTCCGCATTTGACGACTTTCAAGCATTTACGAAGAGAATTGACGAGCTATCGCGCGACATCCGCGGTTCGGAGCGCATGAAGGGCTTCGAGCGCATCTTTCTTCCCGGCGAGCAGAGCCACGCGCGCCGCGAGGAACGATCGCGCCTGGGCGTGCCGCTCCCGCCCGCGCTGCTCTCCTCACTCAACCAGCTCGGCGAAAAGCTGGCGATCGGCAAGCTCGCATGATCGACTTTCACAGCCACGTCATTCCCGAGACCATCATCGCGGCGATGCGCGCCGACCCCGAGCGCTACGCCACGCGTATCGAGAGCGAGGCCGGCAAGTGCTACCTGGCGCGCGGCAAGCTGCGCCTCGAGCTCCTGCCCGAGTTCAGCGTCGCCGAGGCGAAGCTCGAGGCCATGGACCGCAAGGGGATCGAGATCTCGGTGATCTCTCCCGGACCTCAGGTTTTCTTTTATGGATTACCTGAAAACCAGGGCATCGAGGCCGCCAGGCTGGTGAACGACGGCATCGCCGCCATGGTGGCGAAGAAGCCCGCGCGCCTGCGCGGCATGGCGACGCTGCCGATGCAGCACCCGGAGGCGGCCGTCGCCGAGATGGAGCGCGTGGCGCGCGAGCACGGGTTCAAAGGGATCGAGCTCGCCACGATGGCGCCGGGCGGAGAGCTCGCAGATCCCCGGTACCGGGCACTCCTGCGGCGCGCGCAGGAGCTGAAGATGACCATCTTCGCCCATCCCAACACCATCGGCACCGGCGGCCGGCTCGACTGCTACTACCTCACCAACCTCATCGGCAACCCGCTCGAGACCACCATCATGGTAGCGAACCTCATGTTCTCGGGTGCGCTCGACGAGCTGCCGCACCTCAAGATGCTGCTCGCCCACGGCGGCGGCTTCGCCCCCTACCAGGTCGGGCGCTTCGTGCATGGACACAGGGTGCGGCCCGAGACGCGGGCGCACACCGCGTCCTCGGCCAAGGACATGCTCAAGCGCTTCTACTTCGACACGCTGACCCACGACGCGCAGGCGCTGCGCTACCTCATCGAGCTCGTAGGGGCCGAGCGTATCGTCGTGGGCACCGACTCGCCGTTCGACATGGGCGACGACAACCCGCGCGGCACGCTGTCGCGCCTTTCGCCGGAGGAAGTGGCGACCCTGCGGCGTAACGCCTTGCGCTTACTGGAGGATTGATCCGCAGTTGGGGATGCGCGCCTCGAGCTCGAGCAGATCGAGCATGTTGCGCGCCGTGCACACGGCGGTCGAGGTGACCGGCACGCCGAGCATCTTCTCGGCGGACTGGATCGCAGGCAGCGACTGCATCTGCACGCAGGCCGAAAGGACCACCGCGTCGGCGTTGCCGATCTTCAGGCGCTTCACGTCGTCGAGCAGGCGCATCGGGTCGCGCCGCGCGACCTCGAGGTTGTCCGGGATCTCGAAGGAGATACGGTCGAGCACCTCGATGCCCTCGTTCTCGATGTAGGCCACCACCTTCGCGGTGA
>DASYPG010000259.1:0-6506 GCA_036006885.1 Burkholderiales bacterium
CCAGACGTGCGTCCTGCGGTTGCGGTCGGCGGCAAAGTCGCGCAGCAGGCGCCAGCACCACCAGTGGTAGCCGACGAGTAGAGCCACCAGGGCCACTTTGGCGTGGAACCAGCTCGAGGCGCCGCGGAACCAGCCGAGCCAAAGCCAGACTCCGAAGACGATGGTGAGCGCGGCGCCTGGGGTCATGATGCCCCAGAAGAGCTTGCGCTCCATCAGCTTGAAGCGCTCGATGGAGGGCCGGTCCTCGGCCTGCGCGTGGTAGACGAAAAGGCGCGGCAGGTAAAACAGGCCCGCGAACCAGGTGACCATGGAGATGATGTGGAGCGCCTTTACCCAGAGCATGCGCTACTCCGAAAACCTCTTTCTCGCGAAGCGGATCGCCAGCAGGTAGCCGCCCGCAGCATAGCCGAGCAGCACCGCCACGTGCAGCAGCGCCTCCCGCGGAACGTCGCCGACCATCATCGGGCGCACCAGCGCCACCCCGTGATAGAGCGGCAGCGCCTTCGCCACCGAGACGAGCGGCTCGGGAAGCTGCTCGGCTGGAAAGAACACGCCCGAGATCATCATCATCGGCGTCATGATCAGGGTCATGTAGAAGCTGAAGAAGTCCCAGTTGCGGGCGAGCACCGTCATGATGAGCCCGACGGCCGAGAACGCGAGGCCGACGAGAAACGCCGCGGGCAGGGCGAGCAGCGCGAGCGGCGAGGCCGCGAGGCCGAAGACCAGCACAATGCCGAGAATGGTCGAGCCGGTGAGCCAGGCCTTGCTTGCGGCCCAGATGATCTCGCCGGCAACGATGTCGTCGATCACCAGCGGCGCGTAGAGGATCGCGTCCCAGGTCTTCTGCCCGTGCATGCGCGAAAAACCGGAGAACATTGACTCGAAAGAGGCCGTGTACATCGTGGCGCTGCAGAGCTGGCCCGCGGCGAAGAACGAGATGTACGACATGCCCTCGACCGCCGGCATCAGCGCGCCCAGGCCATAGCCCAGCCCGAACAGCATGATGAGCGGGTCGGCGAGGTTGGTGAGCACCGCTGCGGCGAGGAGCTTGCGCCACACCAGGAAATTCCTGCGCCACACGGCGATCCAGCGCATCCGGCTTCAATCCCTCAAGTCACGCCCGGTGAGCTTCAGGAACACGTCCTCGAGGCTCGCGGGCCGGTGCAGGTAGCTGAGCTCACTCTCTCCTTCCAGGGTTTTCAGGAGCCCCTCGACGTCCACGGCGTAGCAGAACACCGTATCGCCCACGTGCTCCACGCGTGCCGCGGCAGACTTCGCTTGCGCCATCCAGGCCTCGACGCCGGGGCCGTGCACCTCGAGCACCTGCGGCTCGATGTGCTCGCCGATCAGGGTGCGCGGCGAGCCCGCGGCGATGATGCGGCCGTGGTCCATGATCGCGAGGCGCTGGCACAGCCGCTCGGCTTCCTCCATGAAATGAGTCGTCAGGATGAGCGTCTTGCCCTGCACGGTGAGCCGGCGCATGCGTTCCCAGATGAGATGGCGCGCCTGCGGGTCGAGCCCGGTGGTCGGCTCGTCCAGGAAGAGCACTTGCGGATCGTTCACGAGCGCGCGAGCGAGCGTGAGCCGCCGCTTCATCCCGCCCGAGAGGGTGTGGATCTTCGCTGACTCGCGGCCGGTCAGGCCGGCGAACTCGAGCAGCGGCGCGATGCGCGAGCGCACCTCGCGCGGCGACAGGCCGAAGTAGCGGCCGTACACGAGCAGGTTCTCGGCGACGCTGAAGTCGGGATCGAGATTGTCGGACTGCGGCACCACCCCCACGCGCGCGCGTGCTTCTCGCGCCTTTCTTGGCACCGGCTGGCCGAGGAGCTGGATGGCGCCGGAATCCGGTGCGATCAGCCCGAGGCAGAGCCTGAGTATGGTGGTCTTGCCGGCGCCGTTGGGACCGAGCAGGCCGAAGCATTCCCCCGGCGCCACCGCGAGATCCACTCCGCGCACGACCTCGAGCGCGCCGAACGACTTGCGCAGCGCGCGCACGTCGAGGACCGTCATTTCCAGTTCGAGGTGACGATGGTGCGCAGCACGTGCAGCTTGCGGTGGAAGAAATGGTCCGCGCCGGGCACCAGGACCACCGGCAGCTCCTGCGGCCGCGCCCACTCCAGCACCGCCGCGAGCGGTACGGTGTCGTCGTTCTCGCCGTGAATGACGAGCGTGTCGGCGGGCACCTGGGGCGCATTGAGCCGCGTCACGCCCACGCCGACGAGAACCAGACGCTCCGGCGCGACGCGCTCGGCGAGCCTCGCCTGGACCGCGGCGCCGAACGAGAAGCCGGCGAGAACTGGCCTTTCGATGTTCAAGTGCTTGATGACTGTGTGCAGGTCCTCCAGCTCTCCCCTGCCTTCATCATGCACGCCCTCGGTGGCGCCGACGCCGCGGAAGTTGGGCCGCCAAGTCTCGTAGCCGAGCTCGAGGAAGGCCCGTGCGAGCGTCTGCACCACCTTGTTGTCCAGCGTTCCGCCGTAGAGGGGATGCGGGTGCGCGATCAGCGCCACGCCGCGCGGCGTCGCCTCGGGCCGGTCGACCGCGCATTCGATCCGGCCCGCCGGGCCGGCGACGAGCTCGCGCCGCGTGCTCGCGCGCATCTACATCTTCAGGCGCTCGACGACGCGTCCGTGGCGCAGATGCTCCTCGATGATCTCGTCGATGTCGGCCTGGTCGACATAGGTGTACCAAACACCTTCCGGATACACCACCACGCAGGGCCCTTCCTCGCAGCGGTCGAGGCAGCCCGCCTGGTTGATGCGCACCTTGCCGGCGCCCGACATGCTCAGCGCTTTGACCTTCGACTTGGCGTAGTCGCGCATCGCGCTCGCGCCCTTGTCGTTGCAGCAGGTGCGGCCGCCGTCGCGCTGGTTGCAGCAGAAGAAAACGTGCTTGTCGTAGTAGGACATAGAGGGCGCGATTTTAAGGCTTTTGCTCGGCGTCCCGCGGCCGGCTGCCGGCGAGGTACATCAGGTACCCGAGCCCGGCGAAGGGCCAAAGCGCGCTGACCAGCCGGGTGAGCCCGTTGAAGTTCAGGAAATGCCCCTGCTGCCAGACCTTGAGCGAGGCCGCGAGATAGGGATTGGGCGGGGCGAGATTGACCAGCACGGTCGCCGCCATGATGAGCAGGGCCGCGAGAATCATTCGCCAACCGCGCGGCAGCGCCACCGCGGCGAGCGCGACCGCGACTCCGACCGCGAGCCCGATCTGCGCGCCGTGGGTAATCCAGGCGAGCACGCTTTCGGCGCGCATCAGGATCGCGAATGCCGCGGCCCTCACCACGAGTGCGGTGCCGATCAGCGTCGCAATCTGGGCGCGCACGGGGGCCGCGGAAGTGGCAAGACACGACAGGAGCAGGCTGGCGGCGGTGAGGTTCGCCGCCGAGGTGAGCGCTTCGATGGTAATAAAGAACGCAGGGCGCTCGCCGCGCGGCTCGCGCGCGCCGAGCAATTCGCGCAGATCCCCCGCGCCGAAAAGCAGCGCCGTCGGGTTGAGCTGGATGAACAGCCACAGGCCCATCAGCGCCAGCCCGAGGTCGATCACCCCGCCCTGCAGGAAGGCGTGCTGCCGAAGCCGCGCGAACATCCCCTCCTCGAGCAGCCGCGGGCCGTAGCGCACGGCCGCCGCGGCCCCGATCGCGGCGCCCAGCAGGTTGCAGATCGCGTCCAGGTTGGAGGCGATGCGCGCCGGCAGATAGCTCTGCAGCGCCTCGAGAACGAGCGACAGCACCGCCGCCGATGCCGTCGCGGCGAGGAATGCCCTGCGGCCGCGCAGGCGCGGCTGCAGCGCCGCCGCGGCGAGAAACCCATACGGCATGTAGCCCAGCACGTTCACCACGATGTCGAAGTAGGTGATGTGCCGTGGCCAGGGCGCGCTGAGGTAGGCGAACGGCGAGACGCCCGTGCCGCGCCAACCCTCCATCGGGTAGAGGCTCGCGTAGATCGTGAGCGCCGCGAATACCGCGAACAGGATCCGCGCGAGCGGCGACTCGCGCATCTATCTGTGCGCGTGCGCCCTGACCGGGCGTGGCACGAGCGACCCCAGGACCATGCCGAGCAGCGAAAACGCGAGCCCGACGAGCGGCGAAGGCACCGCCGGGTCGTTCACGAACCACTCGACGGCGAACCAGCCAGCGAGCCCGCTCAGCGCCGACACGATCGCGCCTGCGTTGCTGGCACGCTTCCAGAAGATGCCCCCGGCAAGCGGCACGAAGGCTGCCACCAGCGTCACCGTGTAAGCGTTCTGGATCATGTCGTACATGGTCTTCTTCGAGAGCAGCGCGAAGATCAGCGCCGCTGCGGTGAACGCCACCAGGATGACGCGCAGCGTGACGAGGAAGCGACGGTCGCTCATGCCCGGATAGAACGGCTTGATCACGTTCTCCGTCACCAGCGAGGTCGGCGCAATGATGGCGCCGCTCGCAGTGGAGAGGATCGCCGAGAGCAGCGCGCCGAAGAACAGCACCTGCACCCACATCGGCGTGTGGCCGAGGATGAATGACGGCAGGATGCCCTGCATCTCGCGCGCGTCCTCCGCCGAGAGCAGCTTGCCGAGCGAGGGATCGATCATCAGCGCGGCGAACACGATGAAGATCGGCACGAAGGCGAAGGCGAAGTAGATCACCCCGCCGAGGAGCGTGCCGAGGATCGAGGTGCGCTCGTTCTTCGCCGAGGTGACGCGCTGGAAGATGTCCTGCTGCGGGATCGAGCCCAGCGCGAGCGTCACCCAGGCGGTCAAGAAGTAGAGCCACTCCCTCGAGCCGCCTTTCGGCCAGAACTCGAACTTGCCGGCGTCGGCCGCCGCGGCGATGACCTTGCCGGCGCCCCCGGCCATGTCGCCGACGAACCAGGCGATGATCGACACGCCGGCGATGATCATCACCGACTGGAACAGATCGGTGAGCGCCACCGACCACATGCCGCCCCACACCGTGTAGGCGAGCACCACCAGCCCGCTCAGCACGATTCCCCATTGCAGGGAAACGGCGCCGCCGGAGAGGGTCGAGAACGCGAGGCCGAGCGCGGTGAGCTGAGCTGCGGTCCAGCCCAGGTAGGAGATCGCGATCACCACGCTGGTGCCGATCTCCATGGTGCGGCCATAGCGCTTTCGGTAGAAGTCGCCGATGGTGAGCAGGTCCATGCGGTAGAACGCGCGCGCAAAGAAAAGCGCCACGATCACCAGGCAGAACGAGGAGCCGAAGGGATCAGCGATGATCGAGCCCATGCCGTCCTTCGCGAACTCGGCCGACACCGAGAGCACCGTTTCCGCGCCGAACCAGGTCGCGAACACCGTGGCCGCGTTCATGTACAGCGGCAGGCTGCGGCCGGCGACCACGTAGTCCCTGGAGTCGTGGACGCGCTTCGCCGCCCACAGCCCGATCGCGATGGTGACGGCGAGGTACAGGATGACGGAGCCGATCAGCATGGCGCGCGCATCATATTCCGTTTTCAGTACAGCATGAATGCGAGCAGCGCGAGCGCCAGGGCCGCGACGACGAGAAACCCGCTCAGGATGCGGTTGCGCCGCGCATTCTCGGCTGCGATGCGCTCGAGCGCGACGCGCAGCGCCCCGGTGCGATCCTCCGAGAGCGCGCGGTGCACGAGGCGCGGAATCTGCGGCAGTACTTCCGCCCAGTACGGCGCCTCGCGGCGCAGGTTGCGCACCAGTCCGCGCCATCCGACCTGCTGGTTCATCCAGCGCTCGAGGTAGGGCTTCGCGGTGCGCCAGAGATCGAGATCCGGGTCGAGCTCGCGGCCGAGGCCCTCAATGTTGAGCAGCGTCTTTTGCAGCATCACGAGCTGCGGCTGGATCCGCACGTTGAAGCGGCGCGAAGTCTGGAACAGGCGCAGCAGCAGCTTGCCGAAATAGATTTCCTTCAGGGGCCGCGAGAACACCGGCTCGCACACCGCGCGGATCGCCGCCTCGAAGGCGTCGATGCGCGTCCCGGCGGGCACCCAGCCGGCATCGAGATGCGCCTGCGCGACGCGCCGGTAGTCGCGGTTGAAGAACGCGAGAAAATTCTGCGCGAGGTAGCTCTTGTCGGTCTCGGTCAGCGTTCCCATGATGCCAAAATCGAGCGCGATGTAGCGCCCGCGGGCTTCGCCCTCGGTGGCGACGAGGATGTTCCCGGGGTGCATGTCGGCGTGGAAAAAGCCGTCCCGGAACACCTGCGTGAAGAAGATCTCGACCCCGGCGCGCGCCAGGGCCGGGATATCGACTCCCTTTTCCCGGATCGCATGGACCTGGGAAATCGGCGTGCCGTGCATGCGCTCCATCACCATCACGCGCTGCGAGCACAGATCCCAGTACACCTCGGGCACGAGGAGCAGCGGCGAGCCCTCGAAGTTGCGGCGCAGCTGGCTCGCGTTGGCCGCCTCGACCATGAGGTCGAGCTCCTCGTCGAGATGGCGCGCGAATTCGGCCACGACCTCGCGCGGCCGCAGCCGACGGCCGTCGGCCCACAGGCGCTCGACGAGGCCGGCCGCAGTGTCGAGAAGCGCGAGATC
>DASYPG010000260.1:0-9574 GCA_036006885.1 Burkholderiales bacterium
CGGGCAAATGAGCGGCAACTGGCTGATCCTCTTCGTCGGCGTGTTCGTGGCGGGGCTGATCGGCCTGTTCCTGTACGGCTGGCTGCGGCGCAAGGAAAAGCCGCCGCCCGGGGTGAAGCCGCTCAAGGACGACGACGACTGGTAAGCGAAAAAACACTGGTTAGCTGGCGCTCCTGGCTCGTCGTCGTGCTCGCCGCCGCATGGCTGGCGAGCCTGGCGGCGCGCCCGCTCTACAAGACCGACGAAGCCCGTTACGGCGAGATCTCGCGCGAGATGGCGCAAAGCGGCGACTGGGTGACGCCGCGGCTGAACGGCTTCAAGTACTTCGAGAAGCCGCCGCTGCAGTACTGGGCCGGCGCGGCGGCGCTCAGCCTGTTCGGAGTCCACGACTGGGCGGCGCGCCTCTGGACCGGCCTCATGGCGCTCGCCGGAGTCGCGCTTGCCTTCTTTGCCGGCCGGCGGCTCTTCGGCGCACCGGCGGGGGTGCTGGCGGCGGCGCTCCTGGCCGGCGCTCCGCTTTATCTCGCCTTCGGCCAGATCAACACGCTCGACATGGGCGTGAGCGTGCTGCTCTCGGCGGCGATTTTCGCCTTCGCCGTCGCGCATGCCCCGGACGCCGAGCGCACCCCAGGCGCGCACGCCGAGCGAGCGCGGCGGCGCTGGATGCTCGCCGGATGGGCCGCGTGCGGTCTCGCCGTGCTGAGCAAGGGGCTGATCGGCATCGTGCTCCCTGCCGCGACCGTGGCGCTTTACGTGCTCGTGCGGCGCGACTGGGCCTTGCTGCGTCGGCTGGAGCTCGCGCGCGGGACCGCGCTTTTTCTCGCCATCACGGCGCCCTGGTTCATCGCCGTCTCGATGCGCAATCCCGAGTTCGCGCATTTCTTCTTCGTGCAGGAGCACTTTCAACGCTTCACCACGACGATGCACCACCGCTCTCATCCCGTCTGGTACTTCGTTCCGGTGCTCGCCGGGGGCGTGCTCCCCTTTCTCTTCGTCATCGCCGCCGGCTGGTGGGCCGGGCTGCGCCGCCCGGGCGCGGGCTTCTCGCCGACGCTCTTCCTCGCGCTCTGGGCGCTGGTAGTGTTCGTCTTCTTCTCCGCGTCCGGCTCCAAGCTGCCGGGCTACATCGTGCCGCTCTTGCCGGCGCTGGCCGCGCTCGGCGGCGCCTATGTGGCGCGCGCCGCGCCAGGGCGCCTTCTCATGGCGCAGTCGGCCGTCGTGGCCCTGACCGGGCTTGCGCTCGCGGCGGCAGCGCCGCGCCTCGTACGCATCGGTGGTGATCGGCTCGAGCAGTTCGCCGGCGCGTATTCGGCTGCGCTCGTCGTCGCGGGCCTCGCGCTCGCCGCGGCCGGCGTGTACGCCGCCCTGCTCGCCCGGCGCGGCAGAGTGCCTGCCTGCGTCGTGGCCCTCGCCATCGGCGCATTCTGCGCCGTACTGCTGGCGATCGCCGGGCATCGCGTCTATGCGCCCTTCTTCAACGCGTCGAGTACCATCGCCGCGATGAATCCCCCGCCTTCGCCGGAAACCCCCTTCTTCGCCGTGCACAGCTATGATCACAGCGTGCCCTGGTCCCTGCGCCGCACCGTCACGATGGTGAGCTATCGCGACGAGTTCGGCGACGCGGTGGACTGGGAGCCGGGCGGCGGGTACATACCCGACGACGCCGGCTTTACCCGCGCCTGGACCGAGGCGCGCGATGCCTATGCGCTCTTTGCGGTGCGCGACTTCGACCGCCTGCGCGCCGAGCTCGGACTGCCGATGGAAGTCGTCTCGCGCGGCCCGCGCTACATCATCGTGAGGAAGCCATGAGCGCGGCAAGCTTCGCGCTGCTGCTCGTCGGCGTGCTGCTGAACGCGACCGCCCAGCTCCTGCTCAAGGCCGGCACCAACGCCATGCCGCTCGGGCTGCGCCTCGCGCTCGAGCCGCACATCCTCGGCGGCCTCGCCTGCTATGCGGTCAGCGTGGTGGTCTGGGTGGTCGCGCTTTCGCGCGTGCCGGTGAGCATCGCCTACCCCATGCTTTCGATCGGCTACGTGGTCAACGCCATCGCGGCGTGGCAGCTCCTGGGCGAGTCGCTGTCGCCGCTGCGGCTCTCCGGCATCGGCGTGATCATCGTCGGCGTGTTCATGGTGGCGCGCTCGTGACCCCCAACCTCCCCTATATTCCCTTCGCGCGCCCCGAGATCGACGAGGACACGATCGCCGCGGTGGCCGAGGTGCTGCGCTCCGGCTGGATCACCTCCGGGCCGCAGGTGCAGCGCTTCGAGAGCGAGCTCTCGGCTTATTTCGGCGGCCGTCCGGTGCGCGCCTTTACGCACGCCACCGCCGCGCTCGAGATCGCGGTGCGGCTCGCCGGCGTGGGACCGGGCGACGAGGTGATCGTCCCGGCGATGACCTTCGCCGCGAGCGCGAACGTGGTGGCGCTCGCCGGCGCTCGCCCGGTCCTCGTCGACGTGGACCTCGAAAGCCGCAACACCGACGCCGCGCGCATCGAGGCCGCGATCACGCCGCGCACCCGGGCGATCATGCCGGTGCACTTCGCCGGCCTGCCGGTCGACCTGGAGCCGGTCTACGCGCTCGCCGCGCGGCGCGGGCTGCGCGTCATCGAGGACGCGGCGCACGCCATGGGCGCCACCTACCGCGGCCGGCGCATCGGGGCGCAGGGCGACCTGGTGGCGTTCAGCTTCCACCCGAACAAGAACATGACCACCATCGAAGGCGGGGCGCTGTCGTTTCGCGATCCCGGCGAGCTCGAGCGGGCCGAGCGGCTGCGCTTCCACGGCATCCGCAAGCTTCCCGGCGGCGGCATGGACGTGATCGAGCACGCCGGGAAGTCGAACCTCAGCGATGTCTCGGCGGCAATCGGCCTCGCCCAGCTCGCGAAGCTCGAGCGCTTCAACGCGCGCCGCGGGACGCTTGCCCGGCGCTACCTCGAAAAGCTCGGCGACATTGCGCGGCTGCGGCTTCCCGCCGCCGGAGACGCCGGGCATGCCTGGCACCTCTTCGCGCCGCTGGTCGACTTCGACGCGCTCGGCACCACGCGCGAGCGCTTCATCCAGGCGATGCACTCGCAGGGCATCGGGGTGGGCGTGCATTACCAGGCGCTGCATCTTTTCGAGGCGTTCCGGCGGCTTGGCTACCGGGCGGGAGACTTTCCCAACGCCGAGACCATCGGCGCACGCACGGTGACGCTGCCGTTGTTCACTCAAATGAAGGAAGCGGACGTCGACCGGGTGTGCCAGGCGATCAAAGATTCAATCAGGCGGCCGCAATGACGGACGCCGGCGCACCCGAGATCTCGGTGGTCATCCCGATCTACAACGAATCGGCCAGCCTGCCGGCGCTCTTCGCCCGGCTGTACCCTGCGCTCGACGCGCTCGGCCGCACCTACGAGCTCGTCCTGGTGGACGACGGCAGCCGCGACCGCTCCGCGGCGCTCCTGCACGAGCAGTTCGACCGGCGCCCGGACGTAACGCGGGTGGTGTACCTGGTGACGAATTTCGGCCAGCACATGGCGATCCTTGCCGGCTTCGAGCGCGCGCGCGGCGAGATCCTGGTGACGCTCGATGCGGACCTGCAGAACCCGCCCGAGGAGATCGCCAAGCTCCTGGCCAAGATGGACGAGGGCTACGATTACGTCGGCAGCTACCGCAGCGAGCGCCGCGACAGCGCCTTTCGCCGCATCGCGTCGCGGGCGATCAACCGGCTGCGCGAGCGCCTGACCGACATCCGCATGGCCGACCACGGCTGCATGCTGCGCGCGTACGGCCGCAGCGTGGTCGACACCATCAACCAGTCGCGCGAGCTGAACACCTTCGTGCCTGCGCTCGCCTACCTCTACGCGCACCAGCCCACCGAGATCGAGGTGCGCCACGAGGAGCGCGCCGCGGGCGCCTCGCAATATTCGCTCTCGCGCCTGGTCCGCCTCAACTTCGACCTGATCACGGGATTCTCGGTCGGACCGCTGAGATTCTTCTCGCTCCTCGGCATGGTGGTCGCGCTCGGCTCGGTCTTCCTGTACGTCGGCGTGCTGCTGTACCGCTTCTTTGCCTTCGGGCTGGGTTACGCGCTCGAGCATGCCTGGGACCGCGACGTCCTCGAGTTCTTCCTCAGCGGAATGACGCTCTTCGGCCTAGGGCTCATCGGCGAATACATCGTGCGCATCAACGAGCAGGTCAAGGGCAGGCCGCGCTACCTCGTTGCCGCGGTGCTGGAGAAGCGCAATTGACCAGCGCCGCGGTGTTCGCGTACCACGACGTGGGCGTGCGCTGCCTGCGCGTGCTGCTCGAAGAGGGGATCGAGGTGCCGCTCGTGATCACGCATCGCGACGATCCGGCCGAGACGCACTGGTTCGAGAGCGTCGCCGCGCTCGCCCGGGCACGGGGCCTCGAGACGCTGGAAGACCCCGGCGCGCCGGCAATCCATGAGAAGCTCCGGGGCATGCGGCCCGATTTCATCTTTTCGTTCTACTACCGGCGCATGCTGCCGCCCGAGTGGCTAGTGGCGGCGCGCCGCGGCGCCTTCAACATGCACGGATCGCTGTTGCCCAAGTACCGCGGGCGCGCGCCGGTGAACTGGGCGGTGCTCATGGGCGAAGCCGAGACCGGCGCGACGCTGCACGAGATGGTGGCGAAGCCCGACGCCGGGCGCATCGTGGACCGCGAGCGGGTGCCGATCGGCGAGGACGAAACCGCGCTCGAGGTGTTCCGCAAGGTCACCGCCGCGGCCGAGACGGTTTTACGCCGCTCTTTGCCTCGCCTGGTGGCGGGCGATGCAGTGTTGAAAGACCAGGATCTGGCGCGCGGCAGCTATTTCGGCGGGCGCAGGCCCGAGGACGGCCGCATCGACTGGTCGAAGAGCGCGCGCGAGATCCACAATCTGGTGCGGGCGGTGGCGCCGCCGTACCCTGGCGCTTTTACCGATCAATTGAAGGTTTACAAAACTCGGATCGAACCTCTCATGCGTGCACCCGGGCAGCTGCTCGGTCCCTACCGCAAGGACGGCGAGTGGTATGCCGCCTGCGGCGACGGCGGCGTGCTGCGGCTGCTGGAAGTGGAGCGGGCCGAATGAAGCGCATCCTCATCCTCGGGGTCAACGGCTTCATCGGCCATCACCTCTCCAAGCGCATCCTCGCGACCACCGACTGGGAGGTCTACGGGATGGACATGCAGAGCGACCGCATCGAGGACCTTGCCGGCGAGCGGCGCTTCCGCTTCTTCGAGGGTGACATCACCATCAACAAGGAGTGGATCGAATACCACGTGCGCAAGTGCGACACGGTGCTGCCGCTGGTCGCGATCGCGACTCCGGCCACCTACGTCAAGGACCCGCTGCGGGTGTTCGAGCTCGACTTCGAGGCCAATCTGCCCATCGTGCGCGCCTGCGTGCACCACGGCAAGCGCCTCGTGTTCCCCTCGACTTCCGAGGTCTACGGCATGTCGGGCGACCGCGAGTTCGACCCCGAGCGCTCGCCCCTCGTGTACGGGCCGATCCACAAGCAGCGCTGGATCTACGCCTGCTCCAAGCAGCTCATGGACCGCGTCATCTGGGCCTACGGCGACAAGGTGGGGCTCGACTTCACCCTGTTCCGGCCCTTCAACTGGATCGGCTCGGGGCTCGATTCGCTCAGCACGGCGAAGGAGGGCAGCTCGCGCGTGGTCACCCAGTTCCTGGGCCACATCGCGCGCGGCGAGCCGATCCAGCTGGTCGACGGCGGCCGGCAGAAGCGCGCCTTCACCTACATCGACGACGGTATCGACGCGCTCATGAAGATCATCGCCAACCCCGCGGGCATCGCCTCGCGCAAGATCTACAACATCGGCAATCCACGCAACAACTTCTCGGTGCGGGCGCTGGCGGAGATGATGGTGAAGCTGGCGCTGGAGTTTCCGGAATACCACGGCACGGCCCGCAAGGTGCGCATCAAGCGCACCACCGCCGATCGCTACTACGGCCGTGGCTACCAGGACGTGCAGAACCGCGTCCCGGGCATCGCGAATACCAGGCGCGAGCTGCGCTGGAAACCGCGCGTCGGCATGCGCCAGGCGCTGCGCTCCATCTTCGAGGCCTATCGCGGGCAGATCGCCGACGCGCGCCGCTTAGTAGGATGAATGCGGGGGTGAAGCTCGCCCTGAAGGTCGACGTCGACACCTTCCGCGGCACGCGCGAAGGCGTTCCCCGCCTCGCGCGGCTGCTGGAGCGTCGCGGCGCCGGAGCGAGCTTCTTCTTCAGCCTCGGTCCCGACCACACCGGGCGCGCGGTGAAACGGATTTTCAGGAAGAACTTTTTTGGAAAAGTCAGGCGCACCTCGGTCCTGCGGCACTATGGGCTGGGCACCCTCCTCTATGGAACATTGCTGCCGGGTCCGGACATCGGCCGGCGCTGCGCGGGCGAGATGCGCGCCGTGCGCGCCGCAGGGTTCGAGGTCGGCGTGCACTGCTGGGACCACGTGCGCTGGCAGGACTTCGTCGCCGGGCGCGACGCCGCCTGGACTGAGCGCGAAATGGCGCTCGCCGAGGAGCGCTTCGAGTCGATCTTCGGCGAGCGGCCGAAGAGCTGGGCGGCGGCGGGCTGGCAGATGAATCGCCACGCGGCCGCCTGGCAGCAGCGCGCGCGGCTCGAGTACGCCTCCGACACCCGGGGGTTCTCGCCTTTCGTGCCGCTGTGGAACGGCGAGGCGGTGGGCTGCATGCAGATTCCCACCACGCTGCCGACGCTCGACGAGCTGATCGGCCGGGAGGCCGATCCGGTCGCTAGCCTGCTTGCCGCCACCGCGCCGGGCGCGCCGCACGTCTTCACCGCGCACGCCGAGCTCGAGGGCGGAGAGCTCGCGAACGCGCTTGAAGCGCTGCTCGCCGGCTGGACCGCACAGGGCTACGAGATCGTGAGCCTCGCCGCGTTTCGCCGCGGGCTCGACGACAGGACGTTGCCGCGGCACGAGGTGGTGTTCGCCGAGGTGCCGGGCCGCTCCGGCACGCTCGCGGCCCAGGGGCCGCTTCGACAGGTTCGCGGCGCGGGGGCCGCTTAGACGGTTCGCGGCGCCGCGGGCCGCTTAGTCGCCGCTCATGAGGTTCGGGAAGATCATCCCGAACGAAATGATCGAGACGGCCAGCTTGAGAATGAACACCGTCTTCTGACCGCGCGACATCTGCTTGAAGGTCAGCGGCTTTTCTTTCGCGCCCCCGCTCCCCTGCAAAGACTGCTGTGGATCGCTCATGTGTAACTCCTCTTTTTGAGGCGCAGGCAGTGTAGCCGGGTGTCCGAGCCGCCGCCTGTCGCCAGGCTGACGCGTCAGCGGTAGAGCAGAAAGGCCTCTCGTTCCGCGAGCCAGGCCCGCTCCTGCGGCCGCGCCAGCGCATCGAGGTCGGCGGCCGTGGCAGCCGGGTCATCGACCCATTGCCGCAGCCGCTCGCCGCCGTTGATCACATCGATGGCGAGCCGGTTCTCGTACTCGTAGGGGAAATCGCGCCACAGCGCGTAGCCCGGACTGAGCGCGCGCACCGCCTTCAAGGCGAGCGCCATCAGGCGCCAGGGACGAAACGCGTCGTGGCGGTACTGCGAACCTTCGACGTGGATCTGCACGCCCGCGCAAAGCTTTCCCGCATGCTTGTGAAAGGTCGGCTCGAACCAGCACGGCCGCAGCCGGCAGCCCTCGAGCCAGTGCGGCGCGAGCGCATTCATGTGCGCGACGAGCGCGCCGGGATTGAGGTCGGGCGCGCCGAAGAGCTCGAGCGGCCGCGTGGTGCCCCGGCCCTCGGAGAGCGTGCTGCCCTCGAGCATCACCGTGCCCGGGTAGCAGCGCGCCATCGAGAGGTTGGGTGCGTTGGGGCTCGGGTTGACCCAGGCGCGCTCGCCGAGCGGCCAGCCGAAGCCGGGCGCGGCGGCGGGCTGCCAGCCCTGCATGGCGAGCACCTCGCACTCGAGGTCGAGCTTGCCGTGGGCGATGAACCAGCGCGCGAGCTCGCCAAGCGTCATGCCGTGGCGCATCGGCAGCGGCCCGGCCCCCACGAAGCTCTCCCAGCCCGGCTGCAGCAAGCTGCCCTCGACCGGCCTGCCGGCCGGGTTCGGCCGGTCGAGCACCCAGACTTCCTTGCGGTGCTTCGCCGCCGCCTCGAGCACGTAGGCGAGCGTGGTGACGAACGTATAGACTCGGCAGCCCAAGTCCTGCAGGTCGACGAGCAGGACGTCGAAGCCCTGCATCATCGCATCCGTCGGCCGGCGCACCTCGCCATACAGGCTGAACACTGGAATCGCGTGCACCGGGTCGGTGAAATCGGGCGACTCGACCATGTTGTCCTGCTTGTCGCCGCGCAGGCCGTGCTGCGGCCCGAACGCCGCGGCGAGGGCGAGCCCGCTCGCGAAAAGCGCGTCCATCGAGTGCGCCAGGCTCTTCGTGACCGAAGCCGGGTGCGCGAGGAGCGCCAGGCGCCGCCCCTTGAGGCGCTTTTGGAGCGCCCGCTCCTCGAGCAGGCGGTCGATGCCGAACTTCAAGCGATCTCCAGCGCGAAGCCGTCGGGATGGTGGAAGTCCGGGCGCGCCGCCGAATGCCGCAGCGCCCAATAGGAAAACGCTCCGGAAAGCGCTCCGGAAAGCGCTCCGTCGCGCTCCTCGATCACCACGCACAGCGCCACGCGCAGCTTCCCCGGCTCGACCGCGATACAGGCGGAGAGCTCGAGCGCCTGCGCCTCCGTGCGGACGGCGATCCCCGGGTCGGGAACCCCGAGCGGCGCGCCTTCCCGGTACCGCGCGAACGCATAAGCGGCCCATTCGCCCGATGGCGAGAAGTTGAATTCCCGGTAGGCGCAGGCCGGGGCGGGCGCGACGAACACTTCGCAGCAAAGGTGCTGCCAGAGGCGCTCGCCGGGGGCCGGGGCGCGCGGCGGCGGGATGCGCAGCCGCTCGAGGTCGCCCTCGATCCGGTAGCGCAGCGCGAGCATCCCCTGAGGCGTCCTCGCCGCCGCCGCGCGCACGCCTCGCACGGCTGCGCCGGGCGCCTGAGGATGAGGCACAAGCGCGATCACGCCTTGGGCAGGTGCGCCATCACGGCCGCGCGCAACGCCGCGCGCGCCGCCGCGGGGCCGTCACGGGCCTCGAGCTCGTGCATGTCGAGGAACGCGAGCACGCCGAGCGCCTCGAGCGCGAGCTCGATGCCGCGGCGCGCCCCGGCGGACACCGGGCTGCGCGCGACCCGGCAGCACACGACAGGCAGGCGCCTGGCGCGCGGCATCGTGTTGAGCGAGCCGAGGAAGTCGAACATCCGCGAGTCGTCGAAGCGCACGTTGCACAGCACCAGCTCGACGCCACCCTCGACCTGCTTCAGTGCCTCTACCACCGAGAACGCGGTGGCGAGCTCGAGCTCCCCGCCGAGTGCCGCACGCGCCGCGTCGATCACATCCTGAGTGCCGGCGACGAGCACGCGGCGCACTGGATGCTTTCAGCTGCCGGCGCGGTAGGCCTTGCCGCGCTTCTTGCCGCGGGAAATAGCGCCCTTGCGGGACACCGAACCGTAGTTGTGGCTGTTGTCGCGCATCTCCTTCGCCCGCAGGCGCTGCGCCTTTTCGGCCTCGCTCTCGCGC
>DASYPG010000261.1:0-1619 GCA_036006885.1 Burkholderiales bacterium
GTGTGCGCTTCGAGCACCTCGGCGCAGTCGTCGCGGTCCAACCAGGCCTGGGCGACCGCGACTGTAGGGAAATCATTCTGTTTGTGAAGGCGGGCGATGAACTCCATTTCTCCAGCCGGATCGCGCGGATCCCATTCCGCCTCGATGTAGACGGCGTGCGAGACACGCCAGCCGGCGGTGTCGGCGCGGTAGTCGTCCACCAAATACCGGCGCCGCAGCTTGCTGTAGTCGCCGTAGCGGAACGCGATCGGCCGCTCGTCGCACAGCCACGGATAGTAGTGGGCGTGCGGGTCCCACACGTGCATGTGGGCGTCGGCGATCGGATAGCGAAAGGTCAGATCGCGGCTTCGGTCTTCGGGTCGAAAAAATGCAGACGTTGTGGGTCGAGCGCGAGGCGGATGCTCTCGTGCGCCTTGACGCGCACGCCGGGGTCGACGCGCGCCACCATCGGCACGCCGCCAGCGCGGAAGTTGAGCAGGATCTCGTTGCCGAGGGGCTCGAGCACGTCCACGGTGGTGGCGAATCCGTGCTCGTCTGCACCATTGGCAAGGCGCAGCGCTTCCGGCCGCACGCCGAGCGTGAGGCGTTGGCCGCCGAGCGAGCGCATGCGCTGCGGCACTTGCAGCCGCAGGCCCTGTGCTTCCGCCCAAAACCCGTCGCCGCTGATGTCGACGTCGACGAAGTTCATCGCCGGCGAGCCGATGAAGCTGGCGACGAAGCGGTTGGCCGGCCGCTGGTAGAGCGTGAGCGGCGCGCCCTCCTGCTGCACCACGCCGTCCTTCATTACCACCACGCGGTCGCCGAGAGTCATCGCCTCGATCTGGTCGTGCGTGACGTAGATCGCGGTGGTCTCGAGACGCTCGTGCAGGCGCTTGAGCTCGACGCGCATCTGCACGCGCAGCGCCGCATCGAGGTTGGACAGCGGCTCGTCGAAAAGAAACACCCGCGGATTGCGCACGATGGCGCGCCCAAGCGCGACGCGCTGGCGCTGGCCGCCCGAGAGCTGGCGCGGCTTGCGCGCGAGCAGCGCCTGGATGCCGAGGATCTCGGCGGCCCGGCGCACGCGCCGCTCGATGTCGGCCCGCTCGAACTTGCGCATCTTCAGGCCGAAGGCCATGTTGTCGTGCACGCTCATGTGCGGGTAGAGCGCGTAGTTCTGGAACACCATGGCGATGTCGCGGTCCATTGGCGCGAGGTCGTTGACCACGCGGCCGTCGATGCTGATCTCGCCGGAGGTGATGTCCTCCAACCCGGCGACCATGCGCAGCGTGGTGGTCTTACCGCAACCGGAAGGCCCCACCAGCACCACGAACTCGCGGTCGCGGATCTCGAGGTTGACGTTCTTCACGGCGTGGACCTCGTCGTACTTCTTGTTCAGATCCCTGATGAGAACTTTGGCCATTTAACCTTTGACGCTGCCGGTCATGCCGGTGACGTAGTACTCGACAAAGAACGAATAGACGATCGCCACGGGGATCGAGCCGATGAGCGCGCCCGCCATCAGCGGCCCCCAGAAGAAGACGTCGCCGCGGATGAGTTCGGAAACTACGCCGACGGGGACGGTCTTCTGCTCCGGGGAGGAAAGGAACACCAGTGCATAGATGAACTCGTTCCACGAC
>DASYPG010000262.1:0-2079 GCA_036006885.1 Burkholderiales bacterium
ATGCGCGCCACCCATGGCGCGGGTCGCACCCATAGCGGAGGCCACGGGCATGGGGCGGACGCCGACGCGCTGCCCGACGAATCCGTGGTGTATCGGGTGCACCGGCCGGACGAACCTTCTTCCCGTGACGACGATGTACGAGGGGTAGGGATAGTAGGGATAGCCGTACCCGTACATCGACGAATAGTCCGTCGGATAGGACTGAGGTGGGTAATAGTCGGGGGGCGGGTAATAGCTGGTCGGCGGCGGCGGCGCCGCGTAATTGGGACCCTGAGCGGAAGGTTGGCTTTGCATCGCCTGGACCTGCTGCTCGAGCGCCCGGATGCGCCCCTGCAGATCGTTCCCGCTGTCCGGCCTCGCCGCAACGGCCGGCTTGTCGTCTTCCAGGGCGACTTGCATGTTCGACACTTTGGCTTCAGCCGCCGGCGCGCGGTTGGAATAGACCGTGGTGCCGTGCTCGTCGGTCCACTTGTAGATGGTCGCTGAGGCAGCTAGGGGAAACGCCAGGAAGAGCCCCGCAAGCCGCACCAAGAATGACGCAAGGTTCATGACAGCCGCCGTGTCAATTTGACGAAGGTCAACAAGTTCCTTCGTCGATTTCGCACAATGCTATTCAAGCGGGTATTCAGGGAGAAAACAAGCATGTCTTTGTATCGCCCGCTTCGTGTGCTGCCGCTTGCCGCGGCCCTTTTGTGCCTCTCGTCGGTCGAATCCGCTCGCGGGGAGGAGCTCTTCGTCGGCCAGGCCGCCGCGATCACCAACCCGGCGACGACCGCCAATGCGAAGGGCCTCCAGGCGGGCATCAAGGCGTATTTCGACCGCGTCAACGCCAGCGGCGGGGTCGGCGGGAACAATGGGCGTGAAGCGCGGTGGTAAGCAGCCCGAGCGAAATCGCGAGGGCCATCGCCGTCGTGGTCGGTCGCATGTGTCAATTGCTCCTTAGTTGGAGTCCGGCCTGCGAGGCGGTTGGAGCCGCATGCGAAGTCCTGTGGGTGCCATGGTGAACGACATGCGCTCCCGAGGCTCGCGGCCATCGACTGTGCCCACGCTTTCGATCTCGAAACTGCCGAGCAGCATGGCGATCGCCATCTTCATCTCCTGCATGGCGAGATAGCGGCCGGGACACAGGCGAGGCCCGGCGCCAAAGGGCATCGCCACGCGCTTGGCCGAGCTCGCAGTGCGGCCTGGCGCCGCGTCCGCGAGCCAGCGCGCAGGGTCGAATGCCTGGGGGTTCGGAAAGTAACGCTCGTCGGTCGCCGCCGGGCGCATTAGCAGCATCACGAGCTGGCCGGCCGGAATCTCGATACCCGCCACGACGCTGTCGCGCGCCGCCTGTATTATCTGGATTGGCGCCACCGGCTTCAATCGCATGGTCTCGTGCGCGCAGGCCTCCACGAAGGGCAGCGCCGAGAGCTGCTCGTACTGCCCGGGAAGCGCTTGCGCGCCGATGACGGCGTGCACTTCGTCGCGCGCCCGCCGCATCGCCTCGGGGTGGCGGCTCAGCAGATAGATCATCCAGGCGAGCGTGTTGGCGGTCGTGTCCTCGCCGGCGAGCAGCATGGTGAGCACGTTGCCCGCGACGTCGGCGTCGTGCAGGCCGCTGCCTTCGGTGTCGCGCGCGGCGATCATGGCTTCGATCAGATTCGCCGGCCGCGCGCGAAGCGACGGATCGGCGTCCATGCGCCGCCGCGCCATCGCGATGAACTCTGCGACCGCGCGATGCAGCTCGCCAAGGTGCCAGGCGAGGTTCCGGTCGGCCGGCAGCTTGAGCCAGCGCCAATGTGGAAAGGGCGCCAACAGACGCCGGTGCAGCGCCGGAAACACCTTGTCGAGGTGGCTCTGGATCACCTCCTGGTCCGACTCGAGCGTGTTGATGTCCACGCCGAAGGCGAGCCCTGCGGTGACATCCACCGTGTAGCGCATCAGGTCCGCCTGCAGGTCGATCGTTTCGCCGGCTGCGGCCGCGCGCTGCCATCTCCCGGCGAATCGCTGCGTCACCCTCACCAGCGCCGGGAAATACGACTTGATGTGCGCCGGGTCCAGGCCTGCCATCACCATCGGCCGCTGGCGGCGCCACTG
>DASYPG010000263.1:0-2183 GCA_036006885.1 Burkholderiales bacterium
CCCCCCCCCCCGCGTCCAGGTCCGCGAACCAGGCTTGCTCCGGAACGATGCGCGCCACACCGGCGAGACCCAGCACGCGGCCGCGGCGCCCGCCGGGCCGCACTTCGGCGAGCGCCACGCGCGTGCCGTTGTCGCGCAGCCGCGCGAATGTCTGCATCAGCACGAAAGCGCCCGTGGTATCGATCTCGGATACGCGGCTCATGTCGACGATCAGGTGCTTGCGTCCGCCGGCGAGCTGCTCGAGCTCCCTGCCGCAGCGATCGGCGGTGCCAAAGAAGACGGCTCCCTCCAGCTCCACTACCAGCAGCTCGAGGCCGTGCTCCTGAAGGAAGGCGCGCTGCTCCTCGGGGCGCACGCGAAGCGCAGCACGGGAAGTGCCGTCGTAGCTTCCGCGGATCGGCACGCGGCTGGTGGTGTGCACATACAGGAACACGCATCCGGCGATTCCCACCAGGATCGCCGGCACCGTGCCCAGCGCGAGCGTGACGAGCATGACCAGCAGCCCGACCGCGACATCCGCGCGCGGATTGCCCGCGAGGCGCCGCGCCCATGCCGCCGCGACGTCCCAGCCGATCACCGCGAGCACGCCGGCCCAGGCAGCGAGCGGCAGCCAGAAGAGCAGCGGCGCTGCGGCGAGGCCGATTCCCCCGATCAGCAGGCCGTTCACGGCGCCTGACAGGCGCGTGCGCCCGCCGGCGCTGTAATTGGTCACGCCGCGAAACGGCGCGGCTGCGCTCGCCACGCCGCCCGCCGCTGCTATGGCGATGTTCGAGATTCCCTGGCCGATCAGCTCGCGCCGGCTGTCGTAGCGCGTATTGCTGGTGATCGCGAGCACCGATGAGGAAAGCAGCGTCTCCAGCGATCCTACGAAGGCGAGGGTCAGCGTAGCAGGCAGCAGGTCGATCAGCACCGAGAAGGTTGCGCCGTCGAGCACGACCTTGGGGACTTCCCAGGGCAGCAGCGGAAAACTGCCGTTGACCAGGTCCCAGGGGACCGGCCCGACGCGGAAGGAGAAGGACGCGAGCGCGTAGTGCAGCAAAGTGCCGGCGAGCATCGCCACCACCGGCGCCGGCCACTTCCGCAGGTACTTGCGCACCTGTACCAGCGTGGCAATGGTCACCAAGCCGACGAGCAGCGCTCCGGGCCGCATGGCCGGGAGCTGGTGCAGCGCGCTCCACCAATCGCCGGAACCCGGCGCTCCGAGCAGCGCCGGAACCTGCGGCAGGGCAACCAGAATGCCCAGCCCGACCATGAAGCCGGAGATCACCGGGTAGGGAAGGAAGCGCAGCGCGCTGCCCATGCCAAGCACGCCAAAGGCGATTTGGATCGCACCGGCCATCATCAGGCAAAGCACGATCACGCCGAGCACGCGCGGACCTAGCGCCGCGCCGGCGTCGGCCAATGCGGGGTGTGCAAGCGCGAGCGCGACGAGGCTGGCCGTCAGCACCGAGACGGAAGCCCGGGGGCCGCTGATCTGGCAGGGCGTGCCGCCGAGCATGAGCAGGCCGGCGAGGAGCGCCGTGACCAGGCCGGCGAGCATGCCGTGCCCCACGTAAGCCGGGCCGAGGGGCGCAAAGGCCAGCATCGCCGCGGTGATCGCGTAAGGCAGCCCTACGATCGCACTCGCCAAGCCGCCGCGAAGATCCCCGGCAAGATGGGGAAAACGCGTGCGCCATCCTCCCGATCGCGCGTCAAGGACGCGGTGCGAGTTCCTGACCCTCACCCGGGCGGAGCGACCTTGACCTCGCCGGCGAGCCCGGCCTTGTCGATCGCGCGCTGAACCTCGCCCGACTTCTTCGCACCCTCGACGAAGGCGCCGACGTATTGCGCCGCCGCCGGCCGGTTCTTCGGCAGCGCGAACGCGAGCTGGAGGCCCGAGAACGCGTCGTCGAGCAGGCGCGAGCCCGGGAGCGTCGCCGCCCGCGTGCGCAGGATGAAGCGGTTCTGCGCGTAGCCCTCGGCCTTGCCGTCGCGCATCAGGCCGAAGGCCTCGTTCTCGTTGTCCGCCGCGACGACTTTCGCGTTCTTGAGCGTGCGCTCCAGGATCATGAGCGGCGCCGCGTTCTTCACCGCGGCGACGCGCATGCCGGGCTGGTCGAAGTCGGCCATGGTGCGCGCGCTCGAGCCGGGCGGCACGAGGATGGTGAGGAAGCCGTCGGCGGCGAGGTGCGCCGGCGCGAAGT
>DASYPG010000264.1:0-4437 GCA_036006885.1 Burkholderiales bacterium
CGCCGAGTTGAGCCGCGCCACTATCTGGGACGGCGTGCCGCGCGGCACCCAGAGTCCGTGCCACACCGCCATGTAATAACCCGGCATGCCCGCTTCGTCGACCGTCGGGATGTCGGGCGCAACGGATAGCCGCGTGGTCTGCGTTACCGCATATGCGCGGACCTTGCCCGAGCGACTCTGCGGCAGCGCGTTCACCGCCTGGTCGAAGAACACGTCGACGTGGCCGGCCATGACGTCCGCCGAAGCCGGCGCGCCGCCGCGGTAATGGACGATCTGCGCCGCGCCGCCGGTGAGCTTCTGGAAGTACACCCCACTGATGTGCGACGGCGTCCCGGCGCCGCCGGTGGCGATGGAGATCGGAGTGCTCCGGGCGTACTCGATCAGCGACTTGAGGTCCTTCGAGGGCAGGCTGTTCTTCGAGACCAGGATCTGCGGGTTGGTCACGAACATGCCGACCGGTACGAGATCCGTCAGCAGGTCGTACTCCAGCTTGTACATCGCGCCGTTGATCACGTGCGGGCCGATGTGGCCGATGCTGACCATGTAGCCGTCGGGCGCCGCCCGAACCACGCGGTTGACGCCGATGTTGCCGCCCGCCCCGGTGACGTTCTCCACCACGACCGTCTGTCCCAGGCTCTTCGTCATCCGCTCGGCCATGATCCGCGCGATCGTGTCCGTCGGCCCGCCCGCCGAGAACGGCACCACAATCGTCACCGGCCGCGCCGGGAAGTTCTGGTAGTTCTGGGCAGACGCAGCGCTGCAGCAAGAGACCACCGCTATTGCGAAGAGTCGCAACCTGTTCATGGCACCCCCTAGGCGCATCATGGTAAACGCTTACGCACGGGAGGCGTAGAGTTGCGCCTCCACATTACTCGCCAGAGGAGGCGAACCGATGGAATCTGCCCCGATGCTGAAGGCCGCCTTGGTGCTGTTGACGATCACCGCGCTCGGAGGCGTGGTCATGGGGGTCACCCGGCTCGGCCGGAACGCCAACCCGCCGAGCTGGCTCGCCATGCTGCACGGCCTGCTCGCCGCAATGGGTCTTGCCCTCCTGCTGTATGCCTACCTCGCCCTCGGGGTGCCCGCACTGGCGGGTTGGGCGCTGCTGCTCTTCGTGGTGGCCGGGTTGGGCGGCGCATACCTCAACCTGGGCTACCACGTGAAGGCCGTTCTGCTGCCCAAACCGATCGTGGTCGTGCACGCCCTCATCGCGGTGGTCGGCTACGTGCTGCTGCTGATGGCGGTCTTCGCTTGATGGGTGGACCGTCGCAATGCGCCTCTTCAGGATCTACACGAAAAGCTCCGGCGACTCCGCGATCGAGGTGCGCCAGGTGCCCATGACCGGCCCGCGTCCCGCGTCGCAGACCTTCCAGGGCGGCGCGATGTTCTTCCGCGAGACGCCCGAGGGCCACGTGCAGGACCTGCACAACGCGCCGCGGCGCCAGCTCATCTTCCTTACCTCGGGCCTGCTCGAGCTCGAGTCGAGCGAAGGCGCGCGCTTCACGTGCCGGCCGGGCGACCTCATCTTCGCCGAAGACACCGGCGGCAAGGGCCACATTACCCGCTCCCTGCGCGAAGTGCGCGGCTTCGTGCACGTCGCGATGGGCGACGCTGTCGACGTCTCGGCCTGGCCGCTCGTGCCGCCGCCGGCCTCCGTGAAAGGATAGCCATCATGCGCCGATTGCTCCTCGCCGCGCTGTTCGCGTCGCTCGCCGCCCCGTCGCAGGCGCAAAACGCCCGCCCGATCCACATCCTCGTGCCCTTCGCACCGGGCGGCGCGAGCGACACCTACGCCCGCATCGCGTCGCAGAAGATCACCGAGCAGACCGGCAAGCCTTTCGTCGTGGAGAACAAGACCGGCGCCGGCGGCCGCATCTGCTGGGAAGCCGGGGCGAAGTCCGCGCCCGACGGCACGAGCGCCGTGATGCTCGACGCCACCTACACCATGCTGCCGGGCCTGTTCGACAAGCTGCCCTGGGACGTTGCCGCCGACCTGGTGCCGGCGGCCATGATCGCGCAGACCCCGTTCGTCATCGTCGCGAGCCCGGAAGCGAAGCTGAAGACGCTGCAGGCGCTGATCGCCGAAGCGCGCAAGCGGCCTGGCAAGCTGAACTTCGGCTCCTCCGGCGTCGGCAGCGTGAACCACGTCGTCACCGCGCTCTTCCTGCATGACGCCGGCATCCAGGTCACGCACATTCCCTACAAAGGCATGAGCGACGCTTCAGTCGCGCTCCAGGGCGGCCAGGTCGACATGATGATCGCCGCCTCGCCAACTGCCTTGGGCTCGATCCGCGGCGGCAAGGCGCTGCCGCTCGCGGTCTCCACCGCCGAGCGCTCGCCCGCCTTCCCGGAGGTGCCGACCGCGAGCGAGGCCGGCGTGCGCTACGTCGTCACCAACTGGTTCGGCTTCGCGGTGCCCAAGGGCACGCCCAGGGCGGCGATCGACGCGCTGCGCGACGACGTCGTGCGCGCGATGGCCGCGCCCGACGTGCGCGCCAAGCTCGCCGCGCAGGGCGCCCAGCCCTCGAGCTTCACGCCGGAGCAGTTCGCGGCATTCCTGAAGGAAGAGACCGGGCGGTGGACCGGCGTCATCAAGTCGGCGGGCATCAAGCTGGAGCAGTAGATCGGCGACTCGCATCTCAAGGGAGCGAAACGATGAACCCAAGAATCGCCATACTGGCGGCGCTGCTCGTCGCCCTGGGAGGAAAGATGGCCTATGCACAAGAAGACCCGCGCCGGTTCCGGCTGATTCCCTTCACCGAGATGACGCCCGAGCAGCGCAAGTACGCGGACGCGGTGATGGCGGGCCCGACCTCGTCCACCGGCAGCGCGGCGGTGGTGCCGGGCGCGAGCACCATCGGCAGTCCGTTCAACGTGTATCTGCGCAGCCCGCTGCTCGCCGAGCGCCTGCGCGTCGTCGCCGAGTACCTGCGCTTCCAAACGTCACTGCCCTTCAAGCTGAACGAGCTCGCCATCCTCGTCACGGCGCGCAAATGGACGGCGCAGTACGAATGGTTCGCGCACCATCGCCTGGCGCTCAAGGCCGGGCTCGATCCCGCGATCGCGGAGGACATCGCGCAGGGCCGGCGCCCGGCCAAGATGGCGCCCGACGAAGAGATCGTCTACAACTTCTGCCACGAGCTGCACACCACGCATCAGGTGAGCGACGCGGCGTTCAAGGCGATGAAGGACAAGTTCGGCGAGCAGGGCGTGGTCGACCTCATCGCCGTAAGCGGCTACTACGAGATGGTGTCGATGATCCTGAACGTGGACCGCGCGCCGATTCCCGGTGGCGGCAAGCCGCCGCTGCCGATCCTCAAGCAGCCGCTTCCCTAGCGCAGTTCGCTGGCGAGCGGCTCGGCCGCTAACCCTTTTTCGGCGACCAGGCGTAGGCCTTCGTTACTTTACCTCAGTGACTCGCGTGTTCAGGGACGGGCCGCTTACCCGCAAGGCGCCCGAGACGATCCGCTACGGCACGGGCCGCTGCGCGCTCGGGGCGCTGCTCGTGGCTTCGAGCGACAAAGGGATCGTCTCCATCATGGTGCGGGACACGCGCTCGCGGCTGGTCCGGGACCTCGCCGGGCGACTTCCCAAGGCGAACCTGGTTCGCGACGAAAAGGGAAGCAAGGCCACGGTCGCGAAAGTCGCCCGGTACATCGCCGCGCCATTCCGTCCTTTCGCACTGCCGCTGGATATCCGCGGCACCGAGCTGCAGCAGCGCGTCTGGAGCGAGGTGCGCAAGATCCCGTTCGGCGAGACCTCCACCTACTCGAGGATCGCCGAGGCGGTCGGCATGCCGAGGGCGATCCGCGCAGTCGCCGGGTCCTGCTCGCGAAGCTGGCTCGCCTTCGCTGTTCCCTGCCACCGGGTGCTGCACAAGGGCGGCGCGACGGCTCAGAACCGCCGCGACGGCCGCCAGTACCGCTGGGTCGACTACGAAGCGAGGCTCGCTGCGAAGCGGCGACGTTAGGAGACCTACCCGAAGGCCGTCCAGAAGAGCCAGGCCAGGAAGGCAAAGAATCCAATAGCTGCCCCGACCGCCAGGCAAAGAATTGGCGAGAACCTGGACTGCTCCGACAATGTAGCCAGTCGGCGGCTCACACCGGAGGCCCGAAAAGGTGATTGATTTCCACGATGACTCGGCTCACATCGAGCACCCGTATACAAAGCTTTGTCCTGCTTGTCCGACCATCGTTGAAGTTGAGCGCCAAACCGCCGCCGCTGAAATGGCCCGAATGAACTTCATCGGCTGTCAGCAAGGTCGGTTTCGCGCCGGATTGAACGTGGGCGCAATCGAAAACATCGACGGAGTCTGCGATAGCGCGGGCCACGTCGTTTAGGGTTCCCTCATCGGCTTGCTCGCCACCAATCGCCGATAAGTAGGCGAGTTTGGCCACGATGGCGAGCGAAATCATCGCCTGCGGTGATTTCGCTCGC
>DASYPG010000265.1:0-8419 GCA_036006885.1 Burkholderiales bacterium
CCCGAGGCCGATTCGCCCACCAGCGCGAGCTTCTCCCCCGCGTCGAGCGAGAACGAGACGCGGTCGACCACCTTGCGGTGGCCGAAATGGATGCTCAGGTCCTTGACCTCGAGGAGGCTCATTTCTCCTCGCCCTCCAGCACCTTGCGCGGATCCAGTGCATCGCGCAGCGCGTCACCGATCAGGATGAGGAGCAGAAGCGTCACGACCAGTACGGCAAAAGTCGACAGCGAAATCCACCACGCGTCGAGGTTGTCCTTGCCCTGCTGCAGCAGCTCGCCGAGGCTCGGCGTCCCGGGCGGGACGCCCAGGCCGAGGAAGTCGAGGCTGGTCAGCGCGCCGATCGCCGCCGCCATCTCGAACGGCACCAGCGTGACGACCGGCGTGAGGCTGTTCGGCAGGATGTGGCGGCGGATGATGACCCAGTTGCTCTGCCCGAGGGCGCGCGCGGCGCGCACGTAGTCGAGCGTGCGGTTCTTGAGAAACTCGGCGCGCACGTACGCGGCGATGCCCATCCAGCCGAATACCGAGAGCAGGATGACGAGCAGCCCGAAGCTCGCGGAAAAGAGCGACGAGAAGATGATCAGCATGTAGAGCGTCGGCATCGAGCCCCAGATCTCCTTGAAGCGCTCCGCCGCGATGTCGGTCCACCCGGCGAAGTAGCCCTGCAACGCGCCGAACAGGAGGCCGAAGGCGGTCGAGGCGATGGTGACCAGCAGCGCGAAGACGACGGACAGCCGGAAGCCATACAACAGCCGCGCCAGCAGGTCGCGGCCGCGGTCGTCGGTGCCGAAGACGTTCTCGCGGTCCGGCCGCGCCGGGCTCGGGCTCTTCGCGAAATAGTTGATGGTGCGGTAGTGGTAGTGATTCGGCGGATAGACCGCGAAGTTGCCGGGCTTCGCGAGCTGCTCCTGGATGAACGGGTCGAGGTAATCGGTGTCCGTGGGGAAGTCGCCGCCGAAAGTGGTTTCCGGCACCGTCTCCACCACCGGGAAGTACCAGTGGCCGTCGTAGCGAACGACGAGCGGCTTGTCGTTCGACAACACCTCGGCAAGCAGGCTCAGGCCAAACAGCACGGCGAAGACGATCAGGCTGAAGTAGCCCAGCCGGTTTGCCTTGAACCGGCGCCACGCGCGGCGCGCCGGGCTGGCGTGCAGCGGGATATCGGCGGTATTGGCGCTGGCGGTGCCGGCGAGGATCGAGGCCATCGGTCAGTCGAAGAACTTGACCCGCGGATCGACCCACACGTAGGTGAGGTCGCGGATCAGGTTGGTAAGGAGTCCGATGATGGTGTAGACGAACAGGCTGCCGAACACCACGGGATAGTCGCGGCGGATCACCGACTCGTAGGAGAGCAGCCCGAGCCCATCGAGGGAAAAAAGCGTCTCGATGAGCAGCGACCCGGTGAAGAACGCGGCGACGAACGCGGCCGGAAACCCGGTCATGATCGGGATCAGGGCGTTGCGGAACACGTGCCGCCAGAGCACTTTTCGCTCGTCGACGCCCTTGGCGCGTGCGGTCATCACGTACTGCTTGCGGATCTCCTCGAGCACGGAGTTCTTCGTGAGAATCGTGATCACGGCAAAGCCGCCGACGACCATGGCGGTCACCGGCAGCGCGATGTGCCAGAAGTAGTCGGTGACCTTGTGCAACAGGTCGAGCTCCTGCCAGTTACCCGACACGATGCCGCGCAGCGGGAACCACTGCACGAAGCTGCCGCCGGCCAAATAGACGAGCAGCACCACGCCGAGCACGAAGCTCGGGATCGCGTAGCCGAAAAGCACGACCATGGTGGTCGCCGTATCGAACGGCGTCCCCGCGCGCACCGCCTTGGCGATGCCGAGCGGCACCGAGATCAGGTACGTGAGGAGGAACGTCCACAGGCCGAGGCTGATCGACACCGGCAGCTTCTCCTTGATGAGCTGCCAGACGTCCTTGTTGTAGAAGAAGCTGCGGCCCAGATCGAAGCGCGCGAACTGGCCGAGCATCTGCACGAAGCGCTCGTGCGGCGGCTTGTCGAAGCCGTACAGCTTCTTGATCTCCTCGACCTTCGCCGCGTCGACGCCCTGCCGGCCGCGATAGCCGCTGCCCGGCGCGGAGGCGGCGCGCCCGCCCGCCTCGCCGCCGCCGGCGTCGCGTCCCTGCAGCTGCGCCACCATCTGCTCGACCGGCCCGCCCGGAACGAACTGGATCACGATGAACGTGATGAGCAGGATGCCGAGCAGCGTCGGAATCATGAGGAGCAGGCGTTGGAGGATGTAAGACCACATCGGGGCGTTTTCCTTACTGCTTCCTCCACCAGGTGCCGATCACCCAGTCCTCCGGCGAGTAATACTGCGGCATCACCTTGGGCTGATCGAATTTTCCGGCCCGGTAGGCGATGCGGAAGCTGCTGGAGAAATACTGCGGCACGACGTAATGGCCGTGGCGCAGCACGCGGTCGAGGGCGCGCAGCCGCGCGATCAGGTCGGGCCGCGTCGTGGCCGACACCACCTGCTCGAGCAGCGCATCGACCGCGGGATCCTTGATGCCGATCAGGTTGCCCGAGCCTTCGGTATCCGCCGACTGCGAGCTGAACCGGTCCATCAGGTCCGCCCCTGGCGCCTCGCTGCCCGGGATCCGGATCGTGAAGAGATCGAAGTCGAACACATCGAGCCGTTTCTGGATCAGCGCGAAATCGGCGCGGCGGTACTCGCCCTGGATGCCGAGCTTCCCCAGCGCCTGGAAGAACGGCGTCGTTATGCGCTCGCCGCCGCCGCTATCGAGGTATTCGAGCGTGAACGGCTCGCCTTTGGCATTGCGCAGCGCGCCGTCGCGGTAGGTCCACCCGGCCTGGGCGAGCAGGTCCCTCGCCTTGCGCAGATTGTTGCGCAGGCTGCCCGGCGGGTCGGTCGACTCCGGCAGCGGCACCGCCTCGGTGAAGACTCGCGCCGGCAGGTTCTTGCGCAGCGGCTCCAGCACTTTCAGCTCGTCCGGCCCCGGCAGGGCCTCGGCCTCGAAATCGCTGTTGTTGAACCAGCTCCTACAGCGGACATACGAGTTGTACATCAGCCTGCGGTTCATCCATTCGAAGTCGTAGGCGAGCGCGATCGCCTGGCGCACGCGCACGTCCTTGAACTTCTCGCGCCGCGTATTGATCCAGTAGCTCTGGAAGTCGCCCGCATTCTTGAACGGCAGCTCGGCCCGGATCAGCTCGCCCGAGTCGAACTTCTTGCCGACGTACACGCGCGCCCACTCGCGGGCCGAGAAGGTGCGCAAGTAATCGAACTCGCCTGCCTTGAAGGCCTCGGTCTGCGCCGTGGTGTCCTTGTAGATCTTGTAGGTGATGCGGTCGAAGTTGTACATGCCGCGGCGCACACCGAGGTCGCGCGCCCAGTAATTGGGATCGCGCTCGTAAGTGATGTCGCGCCCGAAGTTCATGCGCCCGATGCGGTACGGGCCGCTCACGATCGGCTGCTCCATGATGATCTGGTCGAAAGGCTTGCCCGCGCCCCAATCGCGACTGAAGACCGGCAGGTTGCCCACGAGGAGCGGCAGCTCCGCGCTCGCCCGCGCGAAATCGAAGCGCACGGTGCGCGGGCCGGTTACAACGGCGCGCTTCACATCCCCGTAGACGACACGGTACTGCGGCGCCGCCTCCTTGCTCATCAGCTTGTCGAAGCTGTGCTTCACGTCCGCCGCCATCACCGGCTTGCCGTCATGGAAGCGCGCCTGCGGACGGATGCGGAAGGTGGCCGACATGTGGTCCGAGGCCACCTCGATATCTTCTGCGAGCAATCCATACGCCGTGTTCGGCTCGTCCATCGTGCCGGTGAGGAGCGTCTCGAACGCCAGCGCGCTCAGTCCGGGTGGCGCGGTTCCCTTCAGCGTGAAGGGGTTGAACTTGTCGAAGTTGGTGATGCGAAGGGGCGGCACGAGCTCGAGCGTCCCGCCCTTCGGCGCGTTGGGATTCACCCACTCGAAGTTCGAGAAGCCAGGAGGGTACTTGATGTCCCCGAACTGCGCATAGGCATGCGCCGCCCACGCGCCGCGCCCAGCCAGGAGCGCCAGCAGCAGGAACGCGAGCCTCACTGCGCGCGCCCGGGAATCGAGGCGAGCAAGGTCTGCGTGTAGGGATGCCGCGGCCGCGCGAACAGCTCGTCTGCCGCGCCCGCCTCGACGATCTCGCCGTCCTTCATCACGATGACTTCGTCCGACATGTAGCGCACCACCGCCAGGTCGTGCGAGATGAAGAGATAGCTCATCCCGTATTCGTCCTGCAGATCCTGCAAGAGGTTCAAAAGCTGGGCCTGCACCGATACATCGAGCGCCGACACCGATTCGTCGAGAATCAGGAGCTCCGGGGTCAGCGTCAGCGCCCGCGCGATCGCGATCCGCTGGCGCTGCCCGCCCGAGAACTCGTGAGGATACTTGTCGAGCGCCTGGGCAGGAAGCCCGACTTTCGCCAGCAAATTGAGCGCCCGCGAGCGTCGCTCGGCGCCATCGGCCCCGATGCCGTGAATCAGCATCGGCTCGGCCAGGATCTGCCCGATGGTGAAGCGCGGGTTGAGCGAGGCGTACGGATTCTGGAACACGATCTGGATGCGTCGCTTGTAAGGCATCGCCGAGCGCGCATCCACCTTCAGGAGGTCGGCACCGTCGAAGCGGACTTCGCCGGCACTCGCCGGATGCAGGCGCGTCAGGAGCCAGGCGAGCGTCGTCTTGCCCGAGCCAGACTCCCCCACCACGCCAAGCGTCCTGCCTTTCGCTATGCGGAAGGAGGCACCCTTCACCGCCGGCAGCTCGCGCTTCCGGAGCAGTCCTTCGCGGAGATAGAAGCTCTTCGCCAGGCCGCGCGCCTCGAGCACCGTGGGCTCGTCGCCGCGCAGCCCGCGACTCCGCTCACCCGACGGGGGCCCGCCGCCGCCGAGAAAATCGTCGATTACCGGCAGCCGCGACGGCCGCCGGCCGATCGGCGGCCGGCAGGCGAGCAGCGCCCGCGTGTACGCATCCTTGGGCGTGGCAAAAATCTGCGCGGTGGCGCCCTGCTCGCGGATCTCGCCATCGCGCATGACGATCACCTGGTCGGCGATTTCGGAGACCAGCCCGAGGTCGTGCGTGATGAAAAGCATCGCCATCTCGTGGCGGCTGCGCAGCCCGGCGATCAGGTCCAGGATCTGGCGCTGCACCGTTACATCGAGCGCCGTGGTCGGCTCGTCGGCGATGAGGAGCTTCGGCTCGCACGCGATCGCCATGGCGATCATCACGCGCTGCTGCTGGCCGCCGGAGAGCTGGAAGGGGTAGGCGTCCGCCCTCGCCGCGGGAAGGCCCACCTCCTCCAGCAGCGCCGCAATGCGCTCGCGCAGCGCGCGTCCCAACAGCCCGAGATGCTTGCTCAGCACCTCGCCGATCTGGAAAGCCACCGGGAACACCGGGTTCAGCGAGCTCATCGGCTCCTGGAAAATCATCGCGATCTCCGAGCCGCGCACGCGCGCGGCCTGTCCCGGCTGGCCACGGTAGAGCACCTGGCCGCGCACCGTCGCACTCTCCTTCGGCAGCAGGCCCATGATGGAGAGCGCGGTCACCGACTTGCCGCTGCCCGACTCGCCGACCAGCGCGACGCTGCCGCGGACGGGAACATCGAACGAGATCCCCTTCACCGCCTGGACGCCCGGGAATGCGACCGAGAGATCACGCACCTCGAGCAGGCTCATTGCAGCCTCCTCATTGCAACCTTGGATCGAGCGCATCGCGCATCGCATCGGTGAACAGGCTGAATGCGGTGACGAGCGCCGCCATGGCGACGGTCGCCGCCGTGATCTGCCACCACTTGCCCAGCAGGAGCTCGGTCCCCGCCTCGGCGAGCATGCTGCCCCACGACACGGTCTCCACGCCGACGCCGAAGCCGAGGAACGTCAGGATCACCTCCGACTTGATGAAGAGCACGACGTGCAGCGAGAGCTGGACCAGCACCACGTGACTCACGTTCGGCAGGATGTGCACGAACATGCGCCGCGCGGGCGATGCGCCGATCGCATCGGCCGCGAGCACGTATTCGCGCACCTTGTGCTTCATGTACTCGGCGCGCACGAGGCGAAAGATGCCGGTCCATCCAGTCAGGCCGAGGATCAGGATCACCGTCAGCACGCCCTTCTGCTGCACCACCGCGGCCACTGCCAGCACCAGCAACAGGTAAGGAATCGAAGTGAAGACGCTGTACACCCAGTTGAAGAAATCATCGATCCAGCGGCCGTGATAGCCGGCGAGGGCGCCGAACAGCGTACCGAGCAGCGTCGCCAACGCCGCCGCCGCAAGGCCTACGAACAGCGATACCTCGGCTCCTTTGACGGTCTTCTTGAGCACGTCCCTTCCCCACTTGTCCGCGCCAAGGGCAAGCGTTGCCGCGCGCGCCTTCGTCCCAGCGGCACCGGACAACGTCTTTGCAATCTCCGCAAGATCCGGTGCCAGCGGGTCGGGGATGCCATAGTCATCAGGCGCTCCGCGCTTCTCCGCCACCGGGGAGACCGCGGCAGCGGTATCCGGGCCGATAAAGGTCGGCGGCGCATAACTCAGCGCGCGCTCTTCCGACCAGTCGCGGGCGAGCCAGCCACTGGCGGTGCCGAGCATGATCGCGACGTAGGCGAGGACCACGAGGAGCGAGGCGAAGCCGAGGCGGTCGCCGCGGAAGCGCTGCCAGGCGAGCCCCCAGACGCCCTGCTCTCTCAATTGAGCTGCACCCGCGGGTCGATCGCCCGGTAAAGGAGATCCGCCACTAGGTTGATCACCATCGTGGCGATGGCGACGTATACCGTGACCGCCTTAATGACCGGGAAGTCGCTGCGCTCCACCGCAAGGATCACTTCACGGCCGATGCCCGGGATGCCGAAGAACCGTTCGATCAGGAACGCGCCGGCGAGCAGGCCTGGCAATTGGAGCAGGACGTTGGTAACAATCGGGATCGCGGCATTGCGCAGTACGTGCACCCACATCACGCGCGTCTCGCTCATGCCTTTCGCGCGCGCCGTGCGTACGTAGTCCTGCCCGATTTCGTCCAGAAAGAAAGTGCGGTAAAGCCGGATGTCGGGCGCAAGCGAGACAACGACACCGACGACAATCGCGAGCGCGCTGTAGCGCGCCAGGTTCTCGCCGAACGTGGTGCCCCAGCCCTGCACCGGGAACCAGCCGAGGTGATAGGCGAAGAAGTACTGGAAGACGAGGATGTAGACGAGAATGCTGATCGACTGGCCGACCGTGCACGCGATCATCACGGCGCGGTCGGTGAGCGAGCCGCGCAGGTACGCGACCAGCATCGCGCCCGCCATGCCGAGGAGCGTGCTGATCAGGAGCAGCGGCACGAGCACGGTGAGCGAAGGCCCCAGGCGCGTAGCGAAGATGGACGAGACGCGCTCGTTCGTCGCCCAGCTCGCACCGAAGTCGCCGCCCAGGATCTGCTTCACGAAGATCCACAGCTGCACCGCGTAGGACTGGTCGACGCCGAGCTGCCGGCGGATGTTCTCGATCATCGCCGGGTTGGAGATCTTCCCCGCGAGCAGATACGCGGGGTCGCCGCCCACCCAGTTGAAGAGAAAGAAGACGAGCAGCACGACGCCGGCGAGCGTCGGCACGAACTGCCAGAGGCGCCGGAGCGTATAGGCGGCCAAGGTCTACCGCGCCCGCTTCGAGTCCAGGTCGATGTACTTCCACTCCGCGTGCAGCACCGGGTGCTTGGTGTAGCCGACCACGTGCGGCTGCTGCAGCGCGTTGCGATAACGGCTGACGGTGAGGAGCCAGGCCGTATCGACCTCCACGATGCGCGCCATCTCGTGGTAGAGCCGGTCGCGCCCCGGGCCGTCCGGCAGGCGGCGAGATTTCTCGTAGCGCTGGTCGAATTCCTTCGACCGGTAGCACGCGTTGTTGCTCTCGCCGGTGTTCGGGCCGTAGAGGAGCTGCATGAAGTTGTCGCCGTCCGGATAGTCGGCGATCCATGCGCTGTGATGCATCATCACGCGACATTCCTTCTGCAGCTTGATCATCTCCGGGAAGCGCTCCTTGTGGATCTCGAGCCGGATGCCGATCGAATCGAGCGTGCGCTTCATCAGCTCGTCGAACTGCCGGTCGCGCTCGGTCGGCGTCGAGCCGTAGCGGATGACGAGCGGCCGCCCGTCCGGCTGGCGGCGATAGCCGTCCGGGCCCTTGCGGTAGCCATAGCGCTCGAGGAGTGCGTTCGCGGCGCGCGGATCGTACGGAATCGACGTTCGGTAGAGCGCGTCGTGCCCTGCCACGCCCGGCGGAATCGGGTAATGCGCGCGTACCGCCTGTCCCTTGCGGATGATGCGGATCTCGTCGTCGACGTTGTATGCCATCGCGATAGCGCGGCGCAGCGCCATCTTCTCCTTGGTGAAGCCACCCACCATCGGATCCTGCATGTTGAAGAAGAGGTA
>DASYPG010000266.1:0-3791 GCA_036006885.1 Burkholderiales bacterium
CGCACCGCGGCGGCGATGCTGTGCGCGGCGGACTCGATGGCTTCCTTGGGCTCGCCCTCGACCATGACCCGCAGCACCGGCTCGGTGCCCGAGGGACGCAGCAGCACGCGCCCGCGGCCGTTCAGCGCGCGCTCGGCGTCGGCCTGGGCCTTGCCGATGCCCGAGTGCTTGCGCCAGTCGAACCCGCGCGGAACCTTCACGTTGAGCAGTACCTGCGGGAACATCACGAGGTCGGCGGTGAGCTCGGCGAGCGAGGCGCGCGTCTCGCGCATGGCGTGAAGCACCTGGAGCGCCGAGACGATGCCGTCGCCGGTGGTGTGCTTGTCGAGGCAGATGATATGGCCCGAATTCTCCCCGCCGAGCTCCCAGCCGTTCTCGCGCATCAGCTCGAGCACGTAGCGATCTCCCACCGCCGCGCGGCCGAACGGGATGCCCAGGCGCCGCATGGCGTTCTCGAACGCGAGGTTGGTCATCAGCGTGCCGGCCATGCCGCTCACCTTGCCTTTGCTCGAGCGATGCCTCGCGATGGCGTAGAGAAGCTGGTCGCCGTCGTAGAGCCGGCCGCTGCCGTCGATGATCACCACGCGATCCGCGTCGCCGTCCAGACCGATGCCGAGGTCGGCCTGCCGGTCGAGCACCTGCTGCCTGAGGGCGGCGGGCGCGGTGGCGCCGGTCTGGTCGTTGATGTTGAGCCCATCGGGCTCGACACCGATGCTCGTGACGTCGGCGCCGAGCTCGTGGAACACGTGCGGCGCGACGTTGTAGGCCGCGCCGTGCGCGCAATCGACCACCAGCCGCATACCCTTGAGATCGAGCTGCGTCGGGAAGGTCGACTTGCAGAACTCGATGTAGCGGCCGCCGGCGTCGTCGACCCGCCAGACCTTGCCCAGTTTCGCCGCGTGGTTGCAGCCCATCGGCTGCTCCATCTCGGCCTCGATCAGCGATTCGGCCTCGTCGGGAAGCTTGAAGCCGTCGCCGGAGAAGATCTTGATGCCGTTGTCCGGATAGGGATTGTGCGAGGCGCTGATCACCACGCCCGCCGAGAGCCGCAGCGCGCGCGTGAGGTAGGCGACGGCAGGCGTCGGAATCGGGCCGCACATGTGCACGTCGACCCCGGCGGCCGAGAACCCGGCCTCGAGGGCGGACTCGAGCATGTAGCCCGAGATGCGCGTGTCCTTGCCGATCAGGACTCCCGGATTCTTGACCCTGCCGGCGAGCACCTTGCCGCCCGCGTACCCCATACGCAGCACGAATTCCGGCGTCATCGGGCTCGAGCCGACCGTCCCGCGCACACCGTCCGTGCCGAAGTATTTACGACTCATGTCGTAAGCTCATTCCGTCTGAAGCTCATTCCTGTATGCCTGCCACACGCCGATCACGTCCTTGGTTTCCTTTACGTCGTGGACCCGCAGTATTTTCGCTCCGCCCACCAGCGCAAGCAAAGCCATTGCAAGGCTGCCGGCGAGACGCTCCTCCACCGGCCGGCCGGTGAGCTTGCCAACGGTGGACTTGCGGGACAGGCCTGCCATCAGCGGCACTTCCAGATCCTCGAACTCCCCGAGGCGGCGCAGCAGCTGCAGGTTGTGCTCAGGGGTCTTGCCGAAGCCGAAGCCGGGGTCGACCACGATGCGGTCGGCGCCGATGCCGGCGAACCGCGCCTTCCTCACCACGCCACGCAGGAAGGCCTTCACCTCGGCCACCACGTCATCGTAGCGCGGCTCGCGCTGCATTGTCGCGGGCACGCCTTTCATGTGCATGAGGCAGACACCGCAGCCCGTGGCGGCCACCGCCTCGAGCGCGTAGGGCTCGCTCAGCGCCTGGACGTCGTTGATCATGGAGGCACCCGCGGCGAGCAGCGGCTTCATCACCGCCGGGCGGCGGGTGTCCACCGAGACGCACAGATCGGAGATCTTTTCGAGAACCGGCAGAACGCGGCGCAGCTCCTCCTGCTCGGACACCGGCGCGGCGCCGGGGCGGCTCGATTCGCCGCCGATGTCGACGATGTCGGCGCCTTCCGCGGCGAGCCGGCGCGCATGCGACACGGCGGCTTCGGTGTCGAGGAAGTGGCCGCCGTCGGAGAAGGAATCGGGCGTAACGTTGACCACGCCCATGATGAGAGGCTGGTCGAGCGCGAGCCGGAAGCGCCCGCACCGCAGGACGCCGCCGCGGTTACCTTGCGGGTTCTTCTCTATGCGGTCGGGGCCGGCGCGGTCTCGCCCGGCGCGCCACCGTCGCTCGCGGGCTTGGAGGGTTTCTGCGAGCTGCCGGAGGGCTTGGGCGGACGCGGCGGCTTGCCTTCCATGATGTCGGAGATCTGGTCCGCGTCGATCGTCTCCCACTCGAGCAGCGCCCGGGTCATCGCTTCGACCTTGTCGCGGTTCCCCTCGAGGAGCTTCCGCGCCACGGCGTACTGCTGGTCGATGATGCGGCGGATCTCGGCGTCGACCTTCTGCATCGTCGCCTCCGAGACGTTCTTGTGCGTCTGGATCGAGCGGCCGAGAAAGATCTCGCCCTCGTTCTCGCCGTAGACCATGGTGCCGAGCTCGTCGGACATGCCCCACTGCGTCACCATGCGGCGCGCGAGCTCGGTGGCGCGCTCGAAGTCGTTCGAAGCGCCGGTGGTCATCTGGTGCATGAACAACTCTTCGGAGATGCGGCCGCCGAACAGCACCGAGATCATGCTCAAGAGGCGCTCGCGGTCCTGGCTGTAGCGGTCCTCGGTCGGCAGTTGCATGGTCACGCCGAGCGCGCGTCCGCGCGGGATGATCGTCACCTTGTGCACCGGGTCGGTCTTCGGCAACAGGCGCGCGACGATCGCGTGGCCCGACTCGTGGTAGGCGGTGTTCCTGCGCTCCTCCTCGGGCATCACCATCGAGCGCCGCTCGGCGCCCATGATGATCTTGTCCTTGGCGCGCTCGAAGTCCTCCATGTCGACCAGGCGCTTGTTGCCGCGCGCGGCGAACAGCGCCGCCTCGTTCACCAGGTTGGCGAGGTCGGCGCCGGAGAAGCCGGGCGTGCCGCGCGCGATGATGTCGGGCTTGACGTCCGGCGCGAGCGGCACCTTGCGCATGTGGACTTTCAGGATTTCTTCGCGTCCCCGGATGTCCGGCAGCGGCACCACCACCTGGCGGTCGAAGCGGCCCGGGCGCAGCAGCGCCGGGTCGAGCACGTCGGGCCGGTTGGTGGCGGCGATGACGATCACGCCCATCGTCGCCTCGAAGCCGTCCATCTCGACGAGGAGCTGGTTCAGGGTCTGCTCGCGCTCGTCGTTGCCGCCGCCCAGGCCCGCGCCGCGCTGGCGGCCGACCGCGTCGATCTCGTCGATGAAGACGATGCAGGGCGCGTGCTTCTTCGCCTGGTCGAACATGTCGCGCACGCGCGCCGCGCCGACGCCGACGAACATCTCGACGAAATCCGAGCCCGAAATGGAGAAGAACGGCACCTTGGCCTCGCCCGCGATGGCGCGCGCGAGCAGCGTCTTGCCCGTGCCGGGGTTGCCGACCATGAGCACGCCCTTGGGGATGCGCCCGCCCAGCTTCTGGAACTTGGCGGGGTCGCGCAGGAAGTCGACCAGCTCGCCGACCTCCTCCTTCGCTTCCTCTCAGCCGGCAACGTCGGCGAAGGTGATGTTGTTGTTCGACTCGTCGATCATGCGCGCGCGCGACTTGCCGAAGGAGAACGCGCCGCCGCGCCCGCCTCCCTGCATCTGGCGCATGAAGAAGATCCACACGCCGATGAGGAGCAGCATCGGGAACCACGAGACGAAGATGTTCATGAGCAGCGAGGGCTCT
>DASYPG010000267.1:0-4628 GCA_036006885.1 Burkholderiales bacterium
AGGCGCAGCCCTACCTCTACTTTCCCGTGAGCGGCATCGTGTCGCTGCTCTATCTGCTCGAGGACGGGTCGGCCACCGAGATCGCGCTCTCGGGGCGCGAAGGCGTGGTCGGCATCGCGCTCTTCATGGGCGGCGGCGTCACGCCGAGCCGCGCCGTGGTGCAGATCGCAGGGCTCGCCTGGCGCATGCGCGCCGCGGCGATGCATCAGAGCCTCGACCGCGGCGGCTCGCTGCAGCCGCTGCTCCTGCGCTTCACGCAGGCGCTCATCACGCAGATGACGCAAACCGGGGTGTGCAACCGGCACCACTCGGTGGACCAGCAGGTGTGCCGCTGGCTGCTGCTCGCCCTGGATCGCCTCGCCTCGGGCGAGATCGCGATGACGCACGAGCGCATCGCGCACCTCCTCGGCGTGCGCCGCGAGGGCGTCACCGAGGCGGCCGGCCGGCTGCAGGCCAGCGGCGCGATCGAGTACAGCCGCGGGCGCATTCGCGTGCTCGATCGCGGCGGGCTCGAGCAGCGCGTGTGCGAGTGCTACGCGGCGGTGAGAACCGAATACGAGCGGCTGCTGCCGGCGCCCGCGGTCAAGCCCGCGACGGCCGGTTCGCGACGCGCAGGCCGTTCCTGACCGCCGAGACGCCGCGCACGCCGCGCGCCAGCTCCGCGGCTTTCGCGACGTCGTCGAGCGAGCGCACGAAGCCGCTCAGATTCACCACGCCGTCCTGCGTCTCGACGTAGATCTCCTGGCGCCGCAGGAACGGATCCTTCGCGAACGCGCCTTCGACGCGCCGCGTGATCGCGGCGTCGGCCGAAGGCGGCGCATCCTTCGAATCCTGCGCCTGCCCGAGGCCGGCGGCAAAGGCGGCGGCGACGAGCACCGCCGCCGCGATCCATCCCGCGACTTCCTTGGCACGCATGACCGGCAGTCTGCGCCTCTCGCGCCGGGACCACCGTACGCCGCCCCACATAGCCTGCTTCGGTACGCCAGCGCACGGAAGCCGGCGCCGGTAGCGAACACCATGGCGGCCATGGAAATGATCGTGTGGCTCCTCGCCGGAGGCGCGCTCGGCTGGCTCGGGTGCGCGTATCTCCACTGGAACGCGGAGCGCGGCGTCGCCGTGTCGGCGCTCATCGGCTCCGCCGGGGCGCTGCTCGGCGGCAAGGCCATCGCGCCGATGTTCGTGGCCGGGACCGCGTCCGGCACGGGCTTCAGCCCCGACGCGCTGCTCATCGCCGCGGCCGCGGCGGCCGTCTGCCTCTTCGCCGGCCACCTGCTGCTGCGGCGCTTTGGCGTGTAGCTAGCCAGCTAGCTCGCCACCACGCGGGCGACGAAGCCGATCAGCTCCTCCTCGACGAGCTGGCGCGTCACCTTCTCGAGCGCGAAGGCGCCCTTCGCGCCGGCGAGCCCGCCCGAGGCCGCCGACTCGCCGGAGTTGACCCACACCGTCTTGTTGTAGTGGCGCGTCGCGATGGTGAGCGAGCGCTGGTCCTCGTGCAGCGGCGGCCGGGTGCCCGAGGGCACGATGCGCAGGGTGATCGCGGCTTCGCTGATCCTGCCTTCGACTCCCGCGGCGAACTCCAGCTCCACGATGCTGTAGCGGTGACCGCGCTCCTCCAGCATCGCGCCCGCGGCCTCGAACACCGGCCGGATCACCGTGCGGCGCACCTCGGCGAAGTCTTCGATGAAGCGTACCTCGTCGTCCTTCGCCTTCTGCTCGCGCTCGAGGTCGGCGCGCCGGCGCGTGTCGTACACGTCGAGCAGCTTGGAGAGCGCTTCGCGCAGGTGATCGGCCATGGGCCCTTTTACTTGAACGGACTGTTTTCCCGCTGCGCGCTCTGCCACGAGGCGAGCTGCTTCTCGGCGATCTCAAGCGACACGCCGTACGCCTCGCGGATTTTTAGCAAGAGCTGCTCGCGGTCCCCGGCGATGCGCTCGAGCTCCGGGTCGCTCAGCCGCACCCAGTGCCGCTTCGCGTTGCCCTTGTAGTGGTGCCAGTTTCCTTGAATGCGGTCCCAGTCCATGGGTTCCTCTGCGGCAAATGGAGGCGGCAGGCGTCGCCGCACCCGGGCAGTATGCGCCCACAGCGCGAAAAAAAGCCGCCCGCAGGCGGCTTTTCCACTGCTTGAAGGAGCGGCGCTCTAAGCCCGGGGGATCTGAAACGGAAGACGCCACATCGTGGCGGTGATCGCGAGAATCGCGGGACCGCTTGCGCCTTCGCGCTCGGGCGCTTTGGTCCCGCCTTCCCCTTCCCAGCGCTCTTCGGCCCCCTGCGGCGGCTGGGGTGGCTGCGGCGGCAGCGGCTGCGGGCTCGTCTTCCGCGCAATTTTGGGGCGGTAGAAGCGCGTCACCGCGAGCCCGTAGTCGAAGAAAGCGCCCATGCCCGAGGGGCGGCGCGGGGAACCCAATCTGTAGTGTTCGTAGTCCATGCTCCACAAGGTGCGCCCGCAAGGGCCCGCGCGTCTGTACGCCGGCGCGCAGTACGCGATTTTTATGGTTTCTTGTTGAGTACTTCTTCCAGCAGGTTCAATGCGGCCGCCGCGAATGCGTGCATGTTTTCCAGCCGCTCGCTGCGATTCGTGCGCAGCGTAGCCGTCTTGCGCATCGCGCCTGCGACCGCGATGCATGTGTGTCCCGCAGGGTCGCCATAGCGATTCCCCGTGGGTCCCGCCGCGCCGGTCTCGCCCAGGCCCCAGGTCGCGTTGAAGCGCTGCCTCGCGAGCTCCGCGCGCAGCCAGGCGTTCTCCTCCGTCGCCGAGCGCGCGCCTTTCAGCAGCGACTCGTCGAAGTCGCGCAGCGCGTGCCACGCCTGCCGTGTATACAGCACCACGCCGCCGAGGCAGTACGCCGAAGCGCCGGGCACCGCGAGAAGCGACGCCGTGACGAGGCCTCCGGTCGACGACTCCGACACCGCGATGGTCTCGTTTCGCTGCTTCAGGAGCTCAGCGACCCGTTCCGCGTGCTTGATCAGATCCTGCATCTCGATTTGGGGAATTGGGGTCTGACCCCGATTCTCTACCGAACCGGCCGCGTCCCCAAGCACCCCGGAAACCCCACGCATCCCCAGAACAGGTACCGCTCGCCCTCGGGGCGCGTCGCGCTCCGCGGCGTCATCGGCTTCGCACACTTGGGACACACGGGCGCGGCGGCGGCGAACATTTCCGGAAAGGACAAAGCCTGGTGCATTTTTCTTGTTGAGCTTCCCATACCAACCACCAATCGCTCTCTTTTGTGTCGAACGATTGTGCCAGCCGCGCGCCGCCGGCGCGGTGACAAGCTTCCGCTTCGGCCCTCCTGAGCGGCCTTATTTCCCAAGCCTGTGGCGTGAATACGTTTTAGGGCTCTGACCCCGATTTTTCTTGTTTCTTGGTTCGGGCCCTGGCCCGGTATTGTGCGGCGGGTTCGCGGATCAGGAGCTCGCTGGGGATGCCGAGCCTGTCGTGCAACGCGCGGATCATGGCCAGGGTAAGCGGGCGCTTGCGAGTGAGGACCTCGTACACGCGGTTGAGCTGCCCGATCATCGGGACGAGATCCTTGGGTCCGAGCCCCGACTGCTCCATGGAGCTTGGGGTCAGAGCCGCGAAGGATGGTCAGTGCTGTTTCACCTGCTCCAGGGTCGCGAACGCGACATCCTTAGGAAACCGAAGAGGGCTCTGACCCCGATTTTGATTTTTGTGACGCGATTTCGATCGTTACGTTGGGATCTGCCTGTCGTGATGCCGACCAGCGACGTCGCTTCGCGGCGATACGACGCACCCGGGGAATCCCGACATCACATCGCCGTGTGCGGCGATAGCGCGGCCGCCGCCGAATCAGCACAATGCTTCTCAGCGGCGACGAACTGCGAGTACAGAGAATACAAAGAAGTCAGTTTTGTTTGGCCCTGAGCTGGCCGCTCGGGCAGCAGCAGAAATGAAACGGGGCCCGTCCGCTAGACGGGCCCCGGCACTCCTCCTCCTCGAACGGCGATCGAACTGCGACTGCGCGACGCCGCTATTTCGCCATCACGAGGCCGAGCCCCTCGGCGCATGCACGCGCCACGGTGTCGGTCGCCTTTTCTTCCCCCGGCATCTTGTCCCAGCCGCCTTTTTCGATGAAGGACGCCCTGTCCCAGGAGTTGACCGCCTTCAATTCCTTGAGCCTGCGTTGATCGTTCGGGGGCGCGCTGAATTGCGCGACGCAGATCGCCGCGCGCGTCGACAGCAGCGCCGCTTCGGTCATCTGCTGGGAAGTGCCCCTCGTGGTCCAGCCTCCCCAATTGAAGCCGACGATCGTCGCGATGCCGGCCCCGAGAATCAGGCCCCAACCTCCATACTTGAGCTTCACTTCAGCCTCTGGTTTCACGGACATTTCCTCTGGCCAACGGTGGAGGGCCATTGTGGTCCCGGGCGCGGGCCGGCCTCTGTACGCCAGGCAACATTCATGGCGATGGGGCCGGACCCCGAATTTCGCTCAGCTCAAGCTCAGCGCTCGTAACGCGCCGCGCGCCGCGCGATCCGGGTCTGGCTGTTCCCGCCCTCGTCGTCCCAGCGCTCCTCGGCGCTCTGATGCGGCTGCCGCGCCGGCAGGCTCCTCTTCTTCCGCCACGGGCTCGCACCTTCGGTGGCGCAAAGCCTCGTCACGGCCAGTCCG
>DASYPG010000268.1:0-3124 GCA_036006885.1 Burkholderiales bacterium
GGTCACCGCCATGATCACCGGCCGGTAGTCCTGGCGGCGAAAGATGAAGGCGCCGTGCGGCAGCTCGATGTCGATCTGCTGACCCGCACGCATCGCGCCCAGCTGCACGTCGGTGAAACGTCCGGCCGGAATCCGGCGCACGTGGAAGTCCACCGCCGTGCCGTTCGGCCGCGACGCCATCGAGAAATTGCGCGTCGTGCCGTCCGCGAGCCGCAGCTTCATGTGCTGCCCGGGCGCATAGTCCACCGGCTGCTCCAGCTCCAGGCGCAGATGGATCACATCCGGCGCCAGCCGGTCGAGACCAGCGATGATCGCGCGGCGCCGTTCCGTTGGCGGCAGCGCGAGGCTTTCCGTACGGATGCGAAGATCGGACCTCGCCCGCGCCTGGCAGGCGAGGGCGAAGCCGTCGGCCTCGTCCTCCGGCGTGAGCGCCATCGGCGGCTCGGCGTACGCCACTTTGCCCTCGAGGAGCCGGACGCGGCATGTGCCGCACGCGCCTTGCCGGCAGTCGCTCGGCAGCATGACGCCGGCGTTGAGCGCCGCGCTGAGCAAGGATTCATTTCCCGCCGGAAACGATTCGCCGCTCTCGAGCCGGACGCGGTAGCTCATTTCTTGATGTCCGCCTCGACCAGCACCACGTACTTCGGACCCAGCAGCCCTTTCAGCGCCTGCAGCGCCGCCAGGCCGCATTTCGTGTCCTGCTCGCCGTTGCCACCGGAGAGGCCGACGCCGCCGATCACTTCGCCGTTCACCACAATCGGGAATCCGCCGACGAACGCGGCGAACCGGCCCTCGAAGCTCCACTGGATGCCGAAGGCTTCGTTGCCCGGCAGCGCCGGGCCGTTCGGCGGCGTGGTGAAGAGATGGGTCGAGCGCTTGTGGCCGGCCGCCGTGAAGGCCTTGTTCCAGGCGATCTGCGGACCGGTAATGCGCGCGCCGTCCATGCGCTCGAGCGCGATCGGGTAGCCGCCGTCGTCGACGATGCAGACGGTCTCGAACGCCTTGATCTCCTCGGCCATGCGCAGCGCCGCGTGCGCCATCGCGCGCGCCTCGGTGAGTTCCAGCTTGAACGCGTTTTTCATAGCCCGTGGTAGACGGTCTTGATCTGGGTGTAGAACTCGAGCCCGCTGCGGCCAGACTCGCGAAACGTGGACGTGCTCGAGCGCTTCAGGCCGCCGAACGGCGCGTTCATCAGATTGCCGGTCGTGGTGCGGTTGATCTTCACCGTGCCGGACTGGATGTCCTGCGCGAAGCGATGCATGGTGCGCGGATTGCTTGTCGCGATGGCGGCCGAGAGCCCGTACTCCGTGTCGTTCGCCTTGGCGATCGCGTCCTCGTAGCTGTTCGTCTCGATGATGGCGAGCACCGGCCCGAAGATTTCCTCGCGGGCGATGCGCATCTCCTGGGCCACGTCGGTAAAGACCGCCGGCGTCACGAAGTAACCGCGGTCGTAGCCTTCCCCGCGCAGGCGCTCGCCGCCGTAGAGGTGTCGCGCCTCCTGCTTGCCGATGTCGATGTAGCGCAGCACCGTCTCCAGCTGCTTCTTGGTGGCGATGGGCCCGAGCTCGTTCTTCGGATCCATCCCGCTGCCGATGCGCAGCGCCTTGACCTTGGCGAGCAGCCGCCCGGTGAATTCTTGCTTCACGGCCGCGTGTACGAGGAGGCGGCTCGTCCCGGTGCATGCCTGGCCGGTGAGCGACAGTCCGCCCTTGATCGCCAAGTCGACCGCCCTTTCGAGATCCGCGTCCTCCATGACGAGGAGCGGGTTCTTGCCTCCGAGCTCCATCTGCGTGCGTGTCGTGAGGGGCGCCGCGCGATGGATCGCTTCGCCGGCAGCGGTCGAGCCGGTAAACGAGATGGCGCGCACGACCGGCGAGGCGGTGATCACTGGGCCGACCTCGGCGGCCGAACCCGTGATGAAGTTGAGCGCGCCTTTCGGCAGTCCCGCCTTCACCAGCGCCTCGGCGAGGCGGTACCCGCTGAGCGGCGCGTCGGAGGAGGGTTTGAACACCACCGTGTTGCCGCTAATGAGCGCCGGCGCGATCTTCCGTGCGGGGATCGACACCGGGAAGTTCCACGGCGTAATAACGCTCACCACGCCGAGCGGCTCGCGCGCGCTGTAGACGAGCATCTCCGGGTCGTCCTGCGGGAAGGTCTCGCCGCTGAACGACTGGCCTTCGATGGCATAGAAGCGCAGCGTCTGCGCCGAGCGCAGGAACTCGTCCTTGGCGAGCACGAACGATTTGCCTTCTTCGCGCGTCAGCTCCTCGGCGAAGGCGCTCGCGTTGCCCTCGAGGTGCTCTGCGGCGCCCAGCAGCACTTTCGCGCGCTTGGAAATGGGTGTCTTGCGCCAGGCGTCGAAGGCGCCAGCGGCGGCGGCGAGCGCCGCCTTTGCATCTTCCGCAGTGGAGGCGGCGAAGCGGCCGACGATGTCGCGCGTGTCCGCCGGATTGACGTTGTCGAAGGTCGCGCCGCGGGCCGCGCCGGTCCAGTCCCCGTCGATCAGGTTGCGAAACTGCGGCGCCGCGAGCGGTGCGTTCATGCCTGCAGCAGTGCGCGCTCGCCCTGCGGCACGGTGTTCTCCGCCATGTCGAGATCGGCGGGAGAAATGTCCTGCGCGACGTAATCCCAGTAGAGCGCCGTCGTGTACAGGAGGCGCATCTGCGCGCCGACCTCGCAGATCTTCAGGCAGCGGCGCTGCAGCTCGGGCGTCGTCGCGTGCTCGAGCACGATCTGGTAGCCGCGCTCGCCGTGAATCTCGTCGGAGACGATGTGCAGATCGAAGAACTCGACTTCCTGGTCGGTGAACTTGTACTTCTCGCGGAGCGTGGGCGTCTGCTTGCGGTAGATCGACGGCACCTGGGACTCGAGGCCGACTACGAGGCCGGCGACCGCGACGATCGGATCCTCGCGCATCGCGGTCGCGTAGCACCAAGCCTGCAGGCCGCGCGTGGTGGCCGACATGTTGTCCGGGTTGGTCACGCGGGCGCGCGTAGTGCCGCAGGCCTCGGCGAAGCGGATCAGGAGGTCGGTATGCCGGTCGCCGCCGATCTCCTCCTCGTACATGTTGTGCAGGAGGAAGTCCTTGGCGTCCTGGAACTCATCCGGCATGCGCGCGTAGATG
>DASYPG010000269.1:0-1853 GCA_036006885.1 Burkholderiales bacterium
AGCCTGCGCCCCGGATCGAGCGACTCCATGTCCTCGGCATACCACCAGGGGATGCCGTTCTGCGCGAACACCACCGCGGTCCCGGCCCCGAGGAGCGGCGGCGCCGCGTCGACGAAGCTGCCGAGCGCGTTCGCCTTGAGCGTAACGAACACCACGTCCTGTACACCGAGGTCTTCGGTGCGCACGCGACCGGCGATGGCCTCGTCGCCGTGCAGCAGCTTCACGCCCCGCGCCCGCATGGCCTCGAGGTGCGCGCCGCGCGCTACCACCGAAACGTCATGGCCGTCCGCCGCGAGCCGCGCCGCGAGGTGTCCGCCGACCGCGCCGGCGCCGAAGATGCAGATGCGCATTTGCGGCATCTTATAGAATCCCGGTATGCAAGAGCGGCCCCCCGTGGTGATCGCCGGCGCCGGTCCCACGGGGCTCATGTGCGCGCTCGCGCTCGCCTCGCAGGGCATTCCGGTCGTGGTGTGCGAGGCCGAGCCGTCTCTCACGCACGATCTGCGCGCGGGCACCTACCACCCGCCGACGCAGGACATGATGGCGAAATACGGCATTACCCAGCGCATGCACGAGCACGGACTGCAGGTGCGCCGCTGGCAGATTCGCATGCGCCACGGCGGGCCGGTGGCCGAGTTCGACCTGGGCCTGCTCTCGGATGTAACAGACTATCCCTACCGCCTGCACCTCGAGCAGCACCGGCTCACGCCGATCCAGCTCGACATCCTTCGCAGACAGGCGAGCGCGCAGGTGCATTTCGGCCAGCGCGTCACCGGCTTCGAGCAGAAGGGCGAGCGGCTCAAGGTCCGGGTCGAGTCCGACGGCATTCCCGGGACCTTCGAGGCGTCGTGGCTGATCGGCGCCGACGGCGGGCGCAGCACGGTGAGAAAGCTTTTGCCGATCGAGTTCGAGGGATTCACCTGGCCGGAGCAGTTCCTGGTCGCCAGCACGCCATACGATTTCAGCCGCCACGGCTACGCGCTCAATGCCTACATCGCCGACCCGGTGGAGTGGGCGGCGCTGTTCAAGATGCCCGACGCCGGCCCACCGGGCGTATGGCGCGTGGTGTTTCCGTGCGACCCCGGCATGCCCGACGATGCGCTGCTCGACGCGCAGCACGTCGAGGCGAAGATGCAGACGTTCCACGCGCAGGCCTCGCCCTACGAGGTGCGCCACAAGGTGATCTACCGCGTCCACCAGCGCGTGGCGAGCGACTGGCGCGTCGGGCGCGTGCTCCTCGCCGGCGACGCCGCGCACCTCAACAACCCGCTCGGCGCTTTCGGGCTGAACAGCGGCATCCACGACGCGGTCAACCTGGCCGAGAAGCTCGGACGGGTGTGGCGCGGCGAAAGCAGCGAGGAGCTGCTCGATCTCTACGTGCGGCAGCGCCGTGCGGCCTGCGTCGACCAGGTGCAGGCGATGTCGATCCGCAACAAGCGCCTGCTGGAGGAGCGCGATCCCCGTGTGCAGCGCGCGCGCATGGACGAGCTCGTCGCCACGGCCAACGACCCGCGGCAGGCGCGCGCCTTCCTGCTCGAGAGCTCGATGATCTCGGGCTTGCAGAAAAGCGAGGCGATCGGATGAAGATCTGCCGTTACGACGAGGGGCGCGTCGGCCTGGTGCAGGACGGCGCCGTGCGCGACGTCACCCCGGTCCTTGAGGAGCTGGGCAGGTTCGGCTATCCGCTGCCGGAATATGACCCGTTTATCGCCCGCCTCGACACGCTGAAACCGAAGATCGACTCCCTGGCTAGAAATGCAAAACCGATTCCGATCGACCGGGTGAAGCTGCTCGCGCCGGTGGCGAATCCGGGGAAGATCATCGCCGCGCCGGTGAACTACGCGAAGCACCTG
>DASYPG010000270.1:0-2387 GCA_036006885.1 Burkholderiales bacterium
GGGTAGAACGGCAGCAGCCACAGCGCCGAGACGCCGAGATCCTGGATGTAGTCGAGCTTCGAGGTGAGGCCGCGGAAGTCGCCCATGCCGTCGTTGTTCGAGTCGAAGAACGCCTTGACGTGGACCTGGTAGATGACCGCGTCCTTGTACCAGAGCGCCTGCTGCGCCACCGCGGTGAGCTCCGCCGCGTTCTGCGAAGTCACCGCCGCACCACCTTGAACACGTGCGCGGGCAGCTGCTGCGGATTGAGCTCGATGTAGTTGCGCGGCCCCGACCACGTGTAGCGCCCGCCGGAGAGGAGGTCGTGCACCTCGAAGCTCTCGTGGGGCGCGATGTCGAGGCCGGCGAGGTCGAGCTCGACGAAGCCCGAGTGCGGATGCAGGAAGTCGAGATTGACCGCGACCAGAACGATGTTGGTGTCTTCCTTCTTCGAAAAAAACAGAAGCTGCGGGTTGTCGATGGGGTGAAACTTCAGGCTCCAGTCGCGCTGCAGCGCAGGATTGTCGTGGCGCACGCGGTTCAGGCGTGCGACCAGCTCGCGCAGGCTGTCGGCGCGCTCGAGGTCCCAGCGCTTCACCTCGTACTTCTCCGAGTTGAGATACTCCTCGCTGCCCGGCTCGCGCGGCGTGTGCTCGAGGAGCTCGTATGCCGGCCCGTAGATACCGTAGTTCGCCGCAGCCGTCGCTGCGAGCACGACCCGGACGATGAACGCGGGCCGCCCGCCGGTCTGCAGCGTCTCGTGCAGGATGTCGGGCGTGTTGGGCCACACGTTCGGTCGGAAGTACTCGCGGCTCTCTGTTTGAGTCAGTTCAGTAAAGTAGTCGACGAGTTCCAGCTTGGAGTTGCGCCACGTGAAGTAGGTATAGGACTGCGTGAAGCCGATCTTCGCGAGCTTGTGCATGATCCGCGGCCGGGTGAAGGCCTCGGAGAGGAACACCAGCTCGGGATGCTTGACCTTGAGCTCGCGGATGCACCACTCCCAGAAGGCGAACGCCTTGGTGTGCGGATTGTCGACGCGGAAGATCTTGACGCCCTGCTCGACCCAGAATTCGAACACGCTCTTCAGCTCTTCCCACAGGCCCCGCCACGCCGTGGTTTCGAAGTCGAACGGGTAGATGTCCTGGTACTTCTTGGGCGGGTTCTCCGCGTACTGCACCGTGCCGTCGGGCCGGGCCCGGAACCACTCGGGATGCTGCTTCACGTACGGATGATCGGGCGAGCACTGGAACGCGATGTCGAGGGCGACGTCGATGCCCCGCTTTCCCGCCTCTTTCACAAGCGATCTGAAATCCTCGAGCGTTCCAAGCTCGGGCAGCACGGCCTTGTGGCCGCCCTCCTTCGCGCCGATCGCCCACGGGCTCCCGACCTCGCCCGGCCGCGCGGCGACGGCGTTGTTCTTGCCCTTGCGCGCGGTGGTGCCGATCGGATGGATCGGCGGGAAGTACAGCACGTCGAAGCCCATCTCCTGCACGTAGGGCAGCCACTCCACCACGTCGGCGAACGTCGCATGGCGCCCATCGCCCCGCGCCGAGCGCGGGAACATCTCGTACCAGGCGGAGAAGCGCGCCTTGACCGGGTCGACCACCACCTCGAGGGCGTCGCTCTCGACCACCGCCTCGGGCGCGGGCAGCGGCACCTTCGCCGCCATCGCCGCCTGATAACGTTCTTCGGAACTGCGAGCAGGGTCGGCCAGGATCGGGTCCTTGACGAGCTTCGAGCCGATCAGAAAATCCACCGAAAGATCCTGCGCGGCGTCCTTGCGCTTCACGAGGTCGCGCCGCCAGGTGACGAACGGGTCGACCCAGCCGCGCACCTTGTACTGGTAGCGGCCGAGCTTCTCCACCGTGAACGCGGCAGCCCAGTGGTCGTTGTGACGAAACTCCATCGGGACGGTTTTCCAGTCTTCTTCGTCGTGAAACCGCCAGAGAAGATCGCAGGCGACCTGATCGTGCCCGTCCGCGAATACATCGGCCTCGACGAGCACTTCCTCGCCGAGCACCCGCTTCACCGGATAGCGCCCGCCGTCGACCTGCGGGCGCACCGACTCGATCACCACCCGCGCGGGCGCGGGGACTGTGCTGGGATTGTTCTTAATCAGGCTTGAGGAACATCGCCGCGAGCGGCGGCAGTGTCAGGGTAAGCGAGTGACTGTACTCCTCGTAGGGCATGGGCAGCGCATCGGCGCCGCCGCAATTGCCCAGGCCGCTGCCGCCGTAGATCTCGGCATTGCTGTTCAGGAGCTCGCGCCAGTAGCCTCCGCGCGGCACGCCCACCCGGTAGTTGAACCGCGGCACCGGGGTAAAGTTGAACACCGCAAGCACCGGCGGCGCCTGGTCGCCGGCGAGGCGCAGGAACGAAAGCGCGCTCTGCTCCCAGTCGCCGCGCTG
>DASYPG010000271.1:0-3236 GCA_036006885.1 Burkholderiales bacterium
GGGCAACGTGCGCCAACTCCTGAACGTGATCGAGCAGGCGGTGGCGCTTGCCCCCACGGAGGTCATTCCAGAGTCTTTAGTCAGGCAAGCTCTGGATGTCGCCGACAGCGCCCTCACGCCGCTGGATGAGGCCAGAAAGGCCTTCGAGCGCGACTACCTGGTGAGGATCCTCAAGATCACCGGGGGCAACGTCACCAAGGCCGCTCGCCTGGCCGGGCGCAACCGCACCGAGTTCTACCGCCTCCTGGAACGCCATTCGCTTGAACCGGGGATGTTCAAGGGCAATGCCCAGAAGGAGAGGGTGACTGCATGAATATCCTCAAGAGAATCATCGGCTTCGTCATACTGGGGTTTACCCAGACGGCGGGAGCGCAGCAGCTGGCGCCGGAACAGCTGGTGCAAAAAGTGACCGAAGAGGTCCTCGCCTCCATCAAGAGCGACAAGCAGCTCGCGGCGGGCGACAAGCAGAAGGCGCTCAAGCTCGCCGAGGAGAAGGTGCTGCCTTACATCGATTTCGAGGAGGCGACGCGCCTTGCGGTGGGCCGGTCCTGGTCGCAGGCCACGCCCGAGCAGCGCAAGAAGCTCGTGTCAGAGTTCCGAAACATGCTGGTCCGAACCTACTCGAACGCGATCGAGGGCTACCAGGGCCAGACGCTCAAGGTGCTGCCTTCGCGCGGCGGCAAGACCGACGCGAAGGACGAAGCTACGGTGCGCGCCCAGTTTGTCCGCGCCGGCGGCAAGCCGTTGCCGATCGAGTTCCAGATGCGCAAGAGCGCCGACAGCTGGAAGGTCTACGACATCGCCGTCGAAGGCATCAGCCTGGTGCTCACCTACCGCAGCGAGTTCGACGCGGTGGTGAAGCAGGAAGGCATCGACGGGCTGATCAAGCGCCTCACGCAGAAGAACAGCCCCGCCAAGCTCGGCTGAGCGGCATCCCGCGAGCGCCATGGAGCAGAAACCGCGGTGGGCCGAAATGTGCGCTCAGATCCTGAAGCAGTGCGAGACGGTGCGCGGTGGCCGCGAGAGCCTGGCCGCCTTCCTCGGTGTGCACCCGACGCAGGTGGCGATCTGGCTGAGCGGGAAGTCGGGTCCGCCGCGGGCGGTGTTCGAGAAGGCGATGGAGATCATCCTCGCGGAGCACGACCGGCGCGAAGCCCTGGAGCAGTCGGGCCGGATGCCGCGGCGCCGGCGCAGCGATTCGGCGTAGCCGCGGCGTAGAGCAGCGCCTTGCCGTCGAAGCAGCCGGCGCACACGAGGAGCACGCCGAAGGCGTCGTCGTCCGCGAGCGCCGGGACGCATTCCATGTCGACCGGCTCGAGCACGCCGGGCTGCACCTCGTCGCAGATCTCGCAGTAGAAGCGCGCCGGCCGGATCAGCGTGAACGCATGCCGGCCGCAGTGCGCGCAGGCGATGCGGGTGCCGAGGGCGCTTTCGCCGGCCAGCAGCGGCTCGAACCGGATCGGCCTCGCGGTGCGGCATTGAGGGCAGTGCAGATGCGTGGCATGCATGCCCTGCGCTCCGCAAGGGATGTGCCTACGCGCGGCGCGCTTCCCGCTGCCTAGGCGCGGCGCGCTTCCCGCGACAGGCTGTAGTAGGTGCCGGCGAAGATGACGGCCGCGCCGGCGAAGGTCGCCGCCTGCAGCGGCTCGCGGTAGAAGATCGCGCCGACGACAGCGATCAGCGGCAGGCGCAGGAAATCGATGGGGACCACGAGCGTGGCGTCGCCGAGCTTCATCGCTCGCGTCATCGAGTAGTGCGCGACGAAGCTGCCGCTGCCGATCACCACCGCCCAGAAGAGGTCGACGGGCCTGGGCGTCACCCATTGCGGCAGCGCGGTGGCGAAGGTGAGGGGAAGCTGGGTGAGGGACATCCAGAACAGCACCGCCAGCGGCGAGTCGCTCGCCGAGATGCGCTTGGTCATGACCATGTTGCCGGCGTAGAAGACCGAGCCGAGCAGCATCACCAGCGCCGCCGGATGCAGGCCGGCAACGTCGGGTCGCAGGATGATCGCGATCCCGGCGAGGCCCAGCACCAGCATCACGCTGCGGCCGCGGTTCATGCGCTCGCCTAGGAACAGCGTCGCGAGCAGCGCCACCCACACCGGCATGGTGAACTCGATCGCGAACACGGTCGCGAGCGTCAGCGCGCCGATGGCGTAGATCCAGCAGTACTGCCCGCCCAGATGCAGCAGCGCGCGCGCCAGGTGAAAGCGGAACAGCCGCGTGCGCAGGGTCGCGGTACCCGCGCGCGCCACCGCCGCGCCGACCAGCAGCATGGTGACCATCGTGCGCAGGAACAGGATTTCGAACGCGCCCATGTGGCGCAGCAGCTCGCGCGCCGCGACCGCCATGAACGAGAAGGCGAGCACGGCGCAGCTCATCCAGAGGGCGGCGCGGAGCGGGTTTTGATTTAGCATTTGGCCCGATGGAATCCTACCGGGTCCAGATCGAGCGGCTGTATGAGCGCTCGCCGTTCTATCGAAACAAGCTGCGCGCCGCCGGCTTCGATTCAGCTCGGGCCGTGGGCGGCCTCGAGCGCATCGCCGGGCTGCCGTTCACGGAAAAGGACGAGCTGCGCGCGAGCCAGGCTGCGCACCCGCCGCTCGGCGCGCACGCCGCGATCGAAATCTCCCAGGCGGCGCGCATCTATTCCACCAGCGGAACGAGCGGCGCGCCGCTCTACATTCCGCTCACGCGAAGCGACGTCGAGCAGTGGCGCGAGATCGGGCGGCGCACCTACTCGTGCAACGGCCTGAAGGCGGGCGAGCGGGTGGTGACCACCTACGGCGCGGGGCCGTTCGTCGCGGGAGCCTCGCTCACCGCGTTCGAGGCGATCGGCGCGGTGCATATCCCGGTCGGCGTGGGTAACACCGAGAAGCTGCTCGCGGCGCTCGAGCGGCTGCAGCCCGAGGCGCTGGCGTGCACGCCGTCCTATGCCCTTTATTTGTCGGAAAAAGTGAAAAAGCATTCTCTGCGGCGAATCATCGTGGGCGGCGAGCCCGGCGGCGGCGAGGACTCGTTCCGCGTCAAGCTGCAGGGCGCCTTCGACGCCAAGGTCTACGAAATCATGGGTATCGGCGACGTCGCGGCGTCGCTCTGGGGCGAGTGCCCGGCGCAGGCGGGGATGCACTTCTCGGCGGCGGAATTCATCCACGTCGAGCTGATAGAACCCGATTCCGGAAAAAATATTGAACTGGTGGACGGCGCTACGGGAGAGCTCGTCTATACGCACCTGCA
>DASYPG010000272.1:0-3177 GCA_036006885.1 Burkholderiales bacterium
CCCGACGGGAAGCGCCTTTTGCGCCCAGCAGCAGCAGCGCAGCCGCAAGCCACGCCGCCTCCGGCAGCCACGGCAGCAGCGCGCTGACCACGGGCTCGCGCGCCGCGCCGGTCGCCACGGCCGCGATGCGCAGCGCGACCGTAGCGGCAAGGACGGCGAACAGCGTGCCGAGGAAGCGCCCCTCTCGGCCGGTTCGGCCCATCGCCACCGCCGCGGTATAGGCCGCGACGAGCGCCGCGCCCCAGCAGCCGCCGGCAACGAATTGCGCCGCGAGCAGCGCGGGGAGATTCGGAGCGACGGCGGCTGCGAGCGTCGCGATCGCGCCGCAGGCGGCGGCGAGCACCATCGTGTCGCCCGGCCCGATCCGCCTCACGAGGCGCACGGCCGCGAACATGAGCAGGTTGAAGCCGACCCAGAACACCGGCAAGAGGTAGGCGAGCTCGGCCGGCGAGGCGAACCGCAGGTAGCGCGGCGCCGAGTTGAGCGAGTAATGCACCTGGACCCCGAGCGCGAGGAAAAGCAGCGCGAGAAACAGGCTCGAGGGCGGCGGCGCCGCCGTCGCCTGCGGCTCGCTCGGGGCCTCGGCGGTGCGACGCCGTTCCGCCACGACCAGGCCCGCAACCGTCGCGACCAGCGTCACGCTCGACAGGACGAACGGGACGCGCGGATCGACGCCGCGCAGCGCGACGCCGAGATACGGCGCGAGCGCCGAGCCGACCGCGGTACCGGTCAGCACGAGCGTGGAAAGCCAGGGAATGCTCGGGGTCGCGGCGTGGCGCGAGAGCAGCACCCACGGAGGCGAGCGAAGCGCGGCCGAGGTGACGGCCCATACCCCGATCGCGGCGAGCAGCACCCCCGAGCTCGCGCCGGCGAAGGGAAGAGCGATGAAGGCCACACAGGAAACCGCCGCGACGGCTAGCATCCAGGGGCCGATGCGGACGAGACCCGACCGCACTCGGTCGAGCCAGAACCCGGTCGCGACATCGGTCAGCGCGAACACGAGCTGGTCGGCCACCAGAATCCACGGCACCCAGTGCTGCGGGATCCCGGCCTGGCCGGCGAGCTGGGGGAGATACGCGACATAAAGCGTCCAGGTCGTCACGAAAAGAAGCTGCGTGACGCCGATCCACGCGGCCAAAGCCAACGGCGTCTCCTTGGGCGCCAATTGCATCCCCCCTTTGCTACGACTTGAACTGCCGGTCGACCTCGATGCGCAGGCCGTTGGCGAGCCGGTTGGTCTCGTTGGCGAGCCCGACCACCGCCAGCAGCTCCATCAGCATCGCGTCCGACATCCCCTTCTTGCGCGCCGCGGCGGTGTGCGAGTACGTGCAGTATTCGCAGCCGTTGGTGGCGCTGACGGCGACATAGACCATCTCCTTCACCAGCGGGTCGAGCGCGCCCGGCGCCATGACCTGCTTCACATTGCGCCAGATGCGGGCGAGCTCCTTCGGATCGTTCGCGAGCGCCTTCCAGAAGTTGTTGATCCAGTCAACGCCGCGCGTCTTCATGATGTCGTCGTACACCGCACGCACTTCGGCCGACGCCTGCGCGTATTCGATCAAAGGGACGAGCGCCACCGTGGCCTCCTTGGTTCTCGGTATAGTAATCGCATGAAGCTCAGAGGGTCCTGCCATTGCGGCGCGGTGCGCTTTGCGCTCGAGTCGCACACGCCCTATCCCTACATGTGGTGCTACTGCTCGATCTGCCGCAAGACCGCGGGCGGGGGCGGCTACGCCATCAACATCATGGGCGAGGCCCAGACCCTGAAGGTGAAGGGAAAGACGAGCGTCTATCGCGCCATGCGCGGCGGCGGCGAGCGCCACTTCTGCGGCAAGTGCGCCACTGCCTTGTGGGTATGGGACAAGCGCTGGCCGCACTGGATCTACCCGTTCGCCTCCGCGATCGATACCCCGCTGCCCAGGCCAGAAGAGCGGCAGCTTATCTTTCTCGAGTCCCAGCCCCGCTGGGCATTTCTTCCCGAAGGTAAGAAATTCAAGACCTATCCCAAGGAAGCGATCATCGATTGGCACCGCAATCGCGGACTGCTTAAGCCATGACCGGCTGGCTCGCGGCGCTCGACCCCGGCCTCATGATCGTGGGCATCGCGCTCGCCGGCGTGGCGCTTTCGCTGCCCTTCTTTGTCGCATCGATGCGGCGCCTGCGCCGCGTTAAGCTGGTTCGCGGAACGCTCTATTTCCTTATGGGCGGCGTGGTGGTCCTCGTGAGCGTCGCCGCGGGCCTGGTCGCGACGAACCTCGTCACCTATGCGCGCCTCAGCCACGAGCAGGAGGCCGCTCGCGTCACCACGCGCAAGCTCGGCGAGCGCGAATTCAGCGTGAGCGTGCAGGCGCGCGGCGCTCCGCCGCGGCAGTTCCAGGTGCTCGGCGACGAGTGGCAGATCGACGCGCGGGTCCTGAAGTGGCGCGCGCTCGGCACGCTGCTCGGATTCGATACGGTGTACCGCCTGGAGCGTCTTTCGGGCCGCTACGGCGACGTCGAGTCCGAGCGCAGCGCCCCGCGCAGCGTATACGAGCTTGCCCCCGATCCGGGCGTCGACTTCTGGAGCGTGGCGCGGCGCTACCCGCGCTATCTGCCGTTCGCCGACGCGCTCTACGGCAGCGCGGCCTTCGTGCCGATGGCCGAGGGCGCCGAGTACGTGGTGACGGTATCGGCGAGCGGCCTGGTCGTGCGCCCGGCCAACGACGCCGCGCGCCAGGCGGTCGGCGGCTGGAAGTAAAGTCACGTAGAATGCGGGCCGCGTAATGAAGTTTCTCTTCGATCTCCTGCCGGTGCTGGCGTTCTTCGTCGCTTTCCAGGTCGCCGGCATCTACGCCGCGACCGCCGTTGCGATTGCCACCACCGTCGTGCAGGTGGCATGGCTGAAGCTCCGCGGCAAGCGCGTCGACGCGATGCTCTGGGCGAGCCTCGCCATCATCGTGGTGTTCGGCGGCGCGACGCTGATCCTGCAGGACGAGACCTTCATCAAATGGAAGCCGACGGTGCTCTACTGGCTGCTCGGCGCGGTGCTCGGCGGCGCGCCCCTTCTGTTTCACCGCAACCTGATCCGCGCCATGCTGTCCGAGCAGGTGCGGCTGCCCGACCCGGTGTGGAGCCGCCTGAACTGGAGCTGGGTCGGATTCTTCGTCTTCATGGGCGGCCTCAACCTGTACGTCGCGT
>DASYPG010000273.1:0-10948 GCA_036006885.1 Burkholderiales bacterium
GTGCAGAAAGTGGGCGGCCTGCAGCTGCGCGCCCAGGTGGCGCGCGAGGCGCTCTCGAACCTGCAGCACATCGAGCAGGTGCTCGATTCGTTCTCGCGCGATGCGTCGAAGCGCGAGGGCCTCGACGGACTGGGCGCGTACCTGCGCCAGGTGCACGGCGCGCTGAAAGTGCTCGCTTTCGAGCGCGCGGCCGAGGCGGTGGCGATCTGCGAGAACATGATCGCCGCGTGCAGCGTCGCCGCGCCCGGGCAGGCCGCCGAAGGCATGGACTGGGTGGCCGAGGGCCTCTCCAGCGTAGGCCTCTACCTCAACCCCTGCGTGCAGGGGCGCGAGCCGAGCGACCAGGCGCTCGACCTCTTCTTCCAGCGCTTCAGCCGGCGCGTCGAGGCCGTCGACACCCAGGTCGAAACCGACGTCACGGTCAAGCTCGGGGATGCCGAGCGCCAGCCCGAGCCGGCGGCGCCCGCGCCGCGCGCCGAGGTCGACGCCGAGCTCCTCGCCATCTTCCTCGAGGAGGCGGCCGAGGTCCTGCAGCGCATCGAGGCGACGCTGCCGGTGTGCCGCAAGCAGCCCGACGACCTCGAGTCGCTCACGACCATCCGTCGCGGCTTCCATACGCTCAAGGGCAGCGGCCGCATGGTCGGCCTGATGGACCTGGGCGAGGTCGCCTGGGAAATCGAGCAGCTCATGAACCTGTGGCTCGAGGAGAAGCGCCTCGCGAGGCCGGCACTCCTCGACCTCCTCGCCGCGGCCTGCGAGTCGTTCTCCGGATGGCTTTACCAGCTGGGCGAGGGCACGCTCCAGGGCGAGATCCAGGCCGACGAGCTGGTGCAGATGGCGCGGGCGCTGAAGTCCGCGGCAAGCGCTCCTGCCCCGTCTTTTGCACCAAGTGGACCTACCCAGGTACCGCCAGTGGAGCCGGCGGTCGAGCTCGATTTCGTCGCCATCGCCCCGGACGAGCCGACGGTGACGATCGGCGCGACCACGCTCACGCAGGCGATGTTCGACATCTACCTCAAGGAGGCCGCCGAGCACGTCGCGGCTCTCGAAGCCGGATTCGCCGAGTGGCGCGCCACGCCGGGGGCGGACACGCCGCAGGGGTTCATGCGCGCCGCGCATACCCTGGCGAGCAGCTCGAGCACCGCCGGGTTCAGCCAGATCGCCGAGCTCGCTGGAGCGATCGAGCAATGGCTGCCGTTTGCCCGGCACACCATCGAGGCGGCCGATGTCCGCCTGATCCACGACGCGATTGCCCGGCTGCGCGCGATGACCGAGGCGATGGCGCGGCACGAAGTCCCGGCCAGGAGCGCCGACCAGACCGGGCGCCTGAAGGCGCTCACCTCGCGCCTCGAGTGGGCGCCGGCGCAGGCGGCGCCCGCCGCGCGCGCGCACGAGCGCAAGGATCCGACGCCGCAGGTCCAGCCGCAGCCAGGCGAAGCGGACAAGGACAAGCGTGCGCTGCGCGACGACCTCGACGATGCGCTGCTGCCGGTGTTCCTCGAAGAGGCGCAGGAGCTCGTTCCCGCCATCGGGGCCGATCTGCGCGACTGGAAGGCGAACCCGGCCAACGACGGCGTCTCGCAGTCGCTGCGCCGCGGCCTGCACACGCTGAAAGGCAGCGCGCGCATGGCGGGCGCGATCCGCCTGGGCGAGCTGACCCACCTGATGGAAAGCCGCATTGAGGCGGCGATCGAGGCGAACGCGTTCCCGCCCGAGCTCTTCAGCGAGCTCGAGGAGAGGATGGACCGGCTCTCGGCCGACGTCGAGCGCATGCGCGCCGGCCCGGCCGAGCCGGAGGCGCCTGCGGGCGCCGCCCCAGGGCAGGACCGGGCCAGGGCACTCGAGGCCGGCACGCCGCTGCAGCCCGCGGCCATGCTGCGGGTCAACGCCGACACGCTCGACCACCTCATCAACGAGGCGGGCGAGGTCGCGATCGCGCGCTCGCGGGTGGAGGCGGAGGTGCGCCTCATCCGCCAGGCGCTCCACGACCTCACGGAAAGTATCGGCCGCATGCGCGGCCAGCTGCGCGAGGTCGAGGTCCAGTCCGATAGCCAGATGCAGTCGCAGCTCACGGTGCACGAAGACAAGAAGGCCGACTACGACCCGCTCGAGTTCGACCGCTATACGCGCCTGCAGGAGCTGACGCGCCTCATGGCGGAGAGCTTGAACGACATCGCTGCGATCCAGAACGCGCTCGGCAAGAACGTCGGCGACACCGACGCGGCGCTGCTTGCGCAGACGCGCACCACGCGCGAGGTGCAGCAGTCGCTGATGCGCATGCGCGCGGTGCCGTTCTCCAACCTGAACGAGCGTCTCTACCGGGTGGTGCGCCAGACCGCGCGCGAGGTCGACAAGAAGGCCGAGCTCGTGATCGAGGGCGCCGAGGTCGAGCTCGACCGCAGCGTTCTCGAGCGCATCGGCGCGCCCCTCGAGCACATGTTGCGGAACGCACTCGCGCACGGCATCGAATCGCCCGCCGCGCGGGTCAAGGCGGGCAAGCCCGAGAGCGGCCGCGTCGTGCTGACGCTGCGCCAGGAGGCGAACGAAATCGCGCTCGTCCTCTCGGACGACGGCGTCGGCATCGACCTCGAGCGCCTGCACCAGAAGGCGATCGAGAAGAGCATCGTCTCTTCGACCCAGCGGCTCTCCGACGCCGAGAAGGCCCAGCTCATCTTCGCCTCGGGCCTGTCCACCGCGGAGAGCGTGACCGAGCTCGCCGGCCGCGGCGTCGGCATGGACGTGGTGCGAAACGAGATCGCCACCATCGGCGGCCGGATCGACATCACCACGGTGCGCGGGCAGGGCGCCACCTTCACGGTCTATCTGCCGCTCACGCTCGCGGTGACGCAGGCGGTGCTGATCCGCTCGGGCGGCGGCCTGTTCGCCCTCTCGACCGCGATGGTCGAGCAGGTGCTGCGGGTGCGCAGCGACGAGATGGCCGGCCTCTACGCCACGAAGCGCGTCGAGTTCCAGGGCCGCAACTACCCGCTGCACGCGCTCGCGCACATGTTCGGCGGCTCGGTGTCGACCGAGCTCCAGACCTACAACTCGGTGCTGCTCCTGAGGAGCGGCATCCAGCGCATCGCGCTGCACGTGGACGAGCTCATGGGCAACCAGGAAATCGTGGTGAAGAGCCTGGGGCCTCAGCTCGCGCGCATGGCCTGGGTGAGCGGCGCGACGGTGCTGCCCGACGGCAGCATCGTGCCGCTCATCAACCCCGTGGTGCTCGCGCGCCGCACCCTTTCGGGCGTGCCCGACTTCGAGCACACCACGCTGGTGCCGCATCTCCCGGGACGCGGGCGCAAGGCGGAAACCGTGGCGCCGATCGTCATGGTGGTCGACGACTCGCTCACGGTGCGCAAGATCACCAGCCGCCTGCTCGAGCGCGAGGGCTACCAGGTCATCACGGCGAAAGACGGCCTCGAGGCGCTCGAGCACATGCGCGACGCGCTGCCGGCCGTCATGCTGGTCGACATCGAGATGCCGCGCATGGACGGCTTCGACCTCACGCGGAACGTCCGCGGCGATCCGCGCACGCGCGACATCCCGATCATCATGATCTCGTCGCGGACCGCCGAGAAGCACCGCAGCCAGGCCGCCGCGCTCGGCGTCAACGCCTTCCTCGGCAAGCCTTACCAGGAGGCCGAGCTGCTGCAGCAGATCGCGACGTTCCTCGGCACCACGGTCGGCTGACGTGAAGTTCGAGCTGCAGGAGCAGCTGGGGAAATACCCGCTCCTGCGCGAAATCGGCAGCGGCGCGACCAGCTCGGTGTACCTCGCGCGCGACCCGTTCAGCGGGCGCGACGTCGCGATCAAGGTGTTCCTGTTCGACCGCGACGCCGACCCGCAGGACGAGCGCATGAAGCACAAGGCGTTCGTCGCCGAGGCGGCGCTCGCCGGCAGGCTGAACCACCCGCACATCGTCGAGATCTACGACGCCGTGGTCGAGCCCGACCACAGCTACCTGGTTATGGAGTACGTCCCCGGCGCCACGCTGGAGGCGCACGCCCGCGTCTCGACGCTGCTGCCGCTGCACAAGGTGGTCGAGATCGTCTTCAAGTCGATCCGCGCGCTCGAGTACGCCTTCACCCACGGCATCATCCACCGCGACATCAAGCCGGGGAACATCCTGCTCTCCGACGAGGGCGAGACCAAGGTGAGCGACTTCGGCGCCTCGTTCCAGCACCGCCCGGGCCACACCACCACGCAGGTCGCCGGCGTCGGCTCGCCGGCGTACATGTCGCCCGAGCAGGTGCGCATGGAGCCGCTCACCCAGCAGACCGACATCTACTCGCTCGGCGTCACGATGTACCGCCTGCTCACCGGCCGGCTTCCGTACTACGCCACCACCCAGGCCGCGATGGCCCACGCCATCCTGTACAAGGACCCGCCCGCGCCGGCGACGCTGCGTCCCGAGCTGCCCGAGGTGCTCGACCGGATCGTCCTCAAGGCGATGGCCAAGGGCCCGGACGAGCGCTACGCCTCGTGGCTCGAGTTCGGCAAGGAGCTCTCCCAGGCCTTCACCGCGCTGCGCCTAGTCGGCGCCACCGTCACCGACTCCGAGAAGTTCAGCGAGCTGCGCAACATGTCCTTCTTCGAGGACTTCGGCGACGTCGCGCTGTGGGAAGTGGTGCGCATCGCCACCTGGAGCACCGTGTCCGCCGGCGCCGTCATCATCCGCGAGGGCGACGAAAGCGAAGCCTTCTACCTCCTCGTCAAGGGCGAGGTCGCTGTCACGCTGGAAGATAACGAGCTTGCCAAGATCCAGCCCGGCGGCTGCTTCGGCGAGATGGTCTACTTCGCCCGCCGCGAAGCTCGCCGCACGACCACCGTCACCGCGCGGAGCAAGATCACCATGGTCGAGATCCGCGCCTCCGCCCTTCGCGCCGCCACCGACGCCTGCCAGAACGCCTTCAACAAGGCCGTCGCCCGCTTCCTCGTCGAGCGCCTCGCTCAGACCAACAAGCTCCTCGCTCAGGCCATCCGGCGCTGAAGGAGGTGCTGGTAGTTCTCCTAGTGGTCCGCTCGGCCCCTTGACGACTGTCTTTGTAGCAAATCCCTTACAACAGGCGCATGATGGTGGCGGCCTATCCCATGCCCAATCTCCACGCTCAGGCGCTCAAACGTGCAGTAGTCATCGTCGGAGGTGTGGACGTCCTCGCGCTCGAACTGGGGGTTCACGAGGACCTGCTCGGGCAGTACCTTCGCGGCGAGTCGCCAGTGCCCGGAGAGCTTTTCCTCAAGGCCACGGAAATCATCACGGCTGCGTCGGTTCTCGATGCGGCTAAAGCCAACAGAGAACCGGTGCCGCAAGGGAAATAGCGGGTTCATCCGCAGTTGTCCGCGTGGTGCGACGCGAACCTAGATCCGGCGGGAGCTGTGCCCGCTCAGGACATGGTTGGCAAGTGCGCCGAGCGCCGCGCCCGCAATCTGGGCACCGATGAAAGGTGCGACGTGCCCCGGGCTGATCCCGGCGAAGGTCGCGGTGAATCCCCGGGCGAGTGTGACGGCGGGATTCGCGAATGAGGTCGAGGCGGTGAACCAGTAGGCGGCGGCGATGTAGGAGCCGATCGCTGCAGGCGCCGCCCAGCGCTCCGCGCGCTGGCTCGAAAGAACGACGAAAACCAGCCCAAACGTCGCCACGATCTCGCTGATCCACTGGCCGACGCTCGCGCGTTCCCTGATCGAAGTCTGTAGTAGAGGCAGGTCGAACATGGCGTGCGCGAGCACGACTCCGAGAAGCGCGCCCATGAACTGCGCTGCTACGTAGGCCGCCAGGTCGCCGGGCGCGAACTCGCGGCGAAAGGCCAACAGAATGGTCACCACGGGATTGAAGTGGGCGCCGCTGCAGGGCGCGAAGGTCAAGATGAGCGCGAAAAGAGCCAACCCGGTCGCAACGGAGTTGGCGAGGAGCGCTACGGCGTTATTTCCCTGCGCGAGCTGCTCGCCCATGATTCCCGATCCGACGACCGCGGCAAGGAGCAGCGCGGTGCCGAGACCTTCCGCGAGCGCGCGGCGAAAGAGCGTCATCTGCGCCCGATGTCCTCCAGCGATGTCTTGAGCGCCAGCGCGTCGAGCTTGTCGATCGGGAGGTTCAGCAGAAGCTGGATGCGGGCGGAGAGCGTGGCGAATGCGCTGAGGAATGCTCGACGCTTTTCTTCGTCGCTGCCCGCCACTGCGGCCGGATCCGGCATGCCCCAGTGAGCGCTCGCGGGGTGTCCGAGCCAGAGCGGGCAAACTTCTCCGGCCGCGTTGTCGCACACCGTGAACACAAAGTCGAGCGCCGGCGCGCCTGGGCTTGCGAACTCGTCCCGGCTCTTCGAGCGCAGCCCTTCGGTTGCGATTCCCTTCTTCTGCAGCAGCTCAACGGCAGAAGGATTCACTTTGCCGGCGGGGTGGCTACCGGCGCTATAGGCGCGGAAGCGGCCGCCGGCGGTGGCGTTGAGATACGCCTCGGCGAGGATCGATCTCGCCGAGTTGCCGGTGCACACGAAAAGGACGTTGAACCGCCGGCGGGGCACCTCAGCAGCAGGCAGCCTTGGCTTCGGTCGCCTTGGCAGCGCTCGGGGCACAGCAGCCGGAGCTGGCCGCCGCCTCGCGGTCGCGCGAATCGGCGCCGTAGACCGGCACGGAGTCCAGAGTGTGGAACGACTCCCAGGCGACGCCCTGAGGATCGATGGTCCAGTACTTGTCGCTCCTCGCGTAGCAGCATGAAGCGCCCTTCTGCGCCTGCACCGATACGTCGGCCTGGGCGAGGCGCGAGCCGAGCTCTTTGAGCTCCGCGCCGTTCTCGGCCTGGATGCCGAGGTGGTCGAGGCCGGGCTTCGAGGCGCGCGTCGAAATCGCGAAGTTCACCCGCGGATCTTCGAGCATCCACTTGGCGTAATCCGGCTTCTCGACGCTCGGCTGGAGGCCGAAGAGCGCCGAGTAGAAGCGGATGCTCTGCTTCAGGTCATGCACGCCGACGTGCACGTGGAAGCGTTTCATGGCTCTTTCCTTTCAATGTGACTTTCGCGGCGATGGGCGCGCACGACCCGCCGCCGCAGCAGTTTTCGGTGAGGTAGCCGACGAGCGCATTCATGTTCTGGAAATCCGCCGAATAAAAGACATAGCGCCCCTCCTGACGGCTTTGAGTCAGCCCCGCGCGCGTCAAGTGCGAGAGATGGAAGGAGAGCGTCGCCGGCGGAAGCTTCAGCGCTTCTCCGATGCGGCCCGCGGACCTGCCTTCAGGGCCCGCCTCGACGAGCAGCCGGTAGACCGAGAGGCGCGATTCCTGGGCCAGGGCGGACAGCGCTTCGATTGCTGCCGATAATTCCATGGTTCCAGAATAATGGAAATGAGTTCGGCCCGTCAAGCGTCTTGTGCAGCAGCCCTTGTTGATGTGGATCAACCAGCCCGATTCACCGACGCCTAAGCTGAAAGCGGATCGGCTATCACGAAAAGGAGAGCGATATGCGTCTGACCCTTAATCCATTTCGGCCGAGCGTGTTGGCGATGCTCGCGTCGCTACTGTCGCTGGAACCATTGCCTGCCTTCGCCCAGGCGGCGTCTTCAGGCAGCAACTACTGGCCGGGTCCGTGGCATATGTGGGGCTGGGGCTTCGGATGGATCTTTCCGATGCTGATGATGGTGCTCCTGTTCGCGGCGTGCTTCTTCTTCATGACCCGCATGCCGTTTGGCCACCGCCATGGCCACTTCGGCGATACCACAGACTCGGCGCTGCGAATTCTCGGCGAGCGCTTCGCGAAAGGCGAAATCTCCAAGGAGGAGTTCGAGGAGAAGAAGTCCATCCTCGGACGCGGCTCATGAGCGCTGCTCCGGTCTACATCTGTCCCATGCATACGGACATCAGGGCGCCCGAGGCGTCGAAGTGTCCGCGCTGCGGGATGCGGCTCGTACCGCAGGGCGCAAAGCATCCGTTCCTGCGCCATATGCTGAGCAGTCCGCTGCACTTCGGGCTCATGGTTGCGGTAATGCTGGCAGCCATGGCCGCTGCAATGATGCTGGTGCGGTAGCCCGCCGGCGGTTAGAACCAGCGTCCAATAAAAAGCCCCGGGCACCCTTGGGGAGTGGCCGGGGCTCGTAGCCGTCTCGGGGGAGAGCGCGGCTTGGGGGAACCGCAGGCTACCCTACCGGCTGGCCATCCGGTGGTGCCGTTTCGCCCTGCTGTATTTGTTGTGCCTCCACGACAATCTAGAACGAGCGCGGCAGGCCGAGGACGTGCTCGGCGAGATAGGACAGGATGAGGTTGGTGGAGATGGGCGCGACGAGGTAGAGGCGCGTCTCGCGGAACTTGCGCTCGACGTCGTACTCGGCGGCGAAGCCGAAGCCACCGTGGGTCTGGATGCAGACGTTGGCGGCTTCCCAGGAGGCCTTGGCACAGAGGTGCTTCGCCATGTTGGCCTCGGCGCCGCAGTTCTTTTTCTGGTCGTAGAGGGCGCAGGCCTTGTAACGCATCAGATTCGCGGCCTCGATCTCCATGTAGGCCTCGGCGATCGGGAACTGGATGCCCTGGTTCTGGCCGATGGGGCGGTCGAACACCACGCGCTCGGAGGCGTACTTGGTGGACTTGTTGATGAACCAATAGCCATCTCCGATGCACTCGGCGGCGATGAGGATGCGCTCGGCGTTGAGGCCGTCGAGGATGTAGCGGAACCCCTTGCCTTCCTCGCCGATCAGGTTCTCCGCCGGGACTTCCAGGTTGTCGATGAACACCTGGTTGGTCTCGTGGTTCACCATGTTGCGAATGGGCTTCACCTCGAGGCCCTTGCTCTTGGTTTCCACCAGAAAAACGGACATGCCCTCGGACTTTTTCTTGACCTCGGCGAGCGGCGTGGTGCGCGCGAGCAGGATCATCAGCTCCGAATGCTGCAGCCGCGAGGTCCAGACCTTCTGGCCGTTGACCACGTAGCGGTCGCCTTTCCTCACCGCCGTGGTCTTGATCTTGGTGGTGTCGGTGCCCGCGGTGGGCTCGGTGACGCCCATCGCCTGAAGGCGCAGCTCGCCCGCTGCGATCCTCGGAAGGTATTGCTTTTTTTGTTGAGGAGAACCGTTGCGAAGCAGCGTGTTCATGTTGTACATCTGGCCGTGGCAGCAGCCGGCGTTGCCGCCGGAGCGGGTGATCTCCTCCATGATCACCGAGGCCTCGGTGAGCGAGAGGCCCGAGCCGCCGTACTCCTCGGGGATCAGAGCGGACATCCAGCCGGCCCTGGTGAGCGCGTCGACGAATTTCTCGGGGTAGGTGCGCTTCTCGTCGACCTCCTGCCAATAAGTGCCATCGAACTCGCTGCACAGCGCCGCTACCGCTTCGCGCAGGTCGGGATGGTTGTCGCGCCCGAAGTTCATTTGCGCAGATGCCTTGTCGCCTCTTCTTCCACCCGATCCCAAATTTCAGTGGCCATGGGTTGGCGAGTTTCCTCGAGGATGTGGCCGACGAGGCCGATGGCGCGCGCCATCACGCCCAGGCCCTTGACGATCCTCCAGTCGAGGCCGAGCTCGCAGGCGAGCGCGCCGATCGCGCCGGTGGCGTTCAGGGTGATGTTCTTTTCCCCGGCGATCGCTTCCATCAGCTTGCAGTACTTGCCGTAGAACCCGGTCTCGCGCGCGATCTCGAAGAGCCGCACGGTCCTTGGATCGACCGGCTTGTGGATCGGATGGCCAAGCCCGGGAACGCGCTTGTTTTCTGCGACGATCGCCTTGGCATTTTTGTTGGATGAAACGGCTTCGGAAAGCAGCCGCGCCACGCCTTCCATCGAGCCGACGAACACGCTGCCGAGCCCGAGGAGGCCCGAGGCGACGGCGCCCTGCAGGGCTTCGGGGGCGCCGAGATAGGTGAGGCGGGCGGCGAGGGCGCTCGGGGTGATGCCGTGCTCCACCAGCGTCACCACCATGGCGTTGAAGAGCTTCGACTCGTTCGCGTTCGGCACGCGTCCGGTGAGCTCGAGGAACGCCATGTCGCCGAGGTTGAGGTGGCCGAGGATCTCGTTGGGCAGGTCCTTGCCGCGCACGGTGATGCGATCCGGCGTGGACCAGCCGAGCTCGGAGCGGATGGGCTTGGAGGGTTTCATGGCATCGGGTGGATGAAGAGGCGCACGGTCATTATCCCGAGCATTGTGAGGAGGAGCGAGCCGAAGAGGTGCGCCGCGGCGGTCGCCGACGCCCAGCCGGGCCGGCCCTCGGCGATCAGCGACACCACCTCGTTCGAGAACGCGGAGAAGGTGGTGAAGCCGCCGAGGATGCCGGTGATCGCGAAGAGCTTGAGCTCGGGCGGCAAGTCGTGCCGGTGCGTAAAGAAAGCTGCGGCCACGCCGATGAGATAGCCGCCGATCAGGTTCACCGCGAGGGTGCCGAGCGGCACGATGTGGAAGAGCGGGTTGAGGAGCAGCGAAACGCCCCAGCGCAGGCAGGCGCCGAGGCCTCCTCCGACGAACACGCACGCAGCCGCGAGGGCGCTCACCGCATCAATCCGCCTTGATGTTCGCTTCCCGGATGACCTTGGCCCAGCGCTCGACCTCGCCCTTCAGGAACGAGGCGAACTGCTCGGGCGAGCCCGCCACGACGTCGACGCCCAGCTTGGAAAAGCGCTCCTTGACCTCGGCGGAGGTGAGGATCCTCACCATCTCGGTATTCAGACGGTTTACGATCTCGCGCGGCGTGCCGGCGACGGTGAGCACGCCGAACCACACGCTCACGTCGTAGCCCGGCACCCCGGCCTCGTCGACGGTCGGCACCTCGGGCGCGTACGGCGAGCGTTTCTTCGTCGACACCGCGATGGCCTTCAGCTTCCCGGCGCGCACATGCGGCAGCACGTTAGGCGTGTTGTCGAACATCACCTGCACCTGGCCGGCGATCAGGTCGGTGACCGCCGGCGCGCTCCCCTTGTACGGGATATGCGTGACGTTGGTCTGCGTCATCGTCTTGAAGAGCTCGAAGGAAGGGTGGTTCGAAG
>DASYPG010000274.1:0-2440 GCA_036006885.1 Burkholderiales bacterium
ACGCGCTGCTCGCCACGGCCTATTCGCTCGAATCCGTGCTGATCGAACTGATCTTCATCGTCGGGCCTATGCTCGTCGCCCTCTTCGTGGCTGCGGCTTCGGCCGCCGCTGCGGTCCTTTTCGCGGGCGCCTCGGGGTGCGTCGGCACGCTGCTCTTTCTGCGCTCGCCGCCGTTACAGTCCTGGCGAATCGAGCCCCGTGCGGCGGCTAGTGTCCTCGGACCGCTCGGGCGACCCGGATTCATGGTCCTGATCGCGGTCATCCTGTGCTACTCGACGGCGTTCGGCCTGCTTGAGATCGGCCTGACCGCGTATGCGACGGAGAGAGGCAATCCCGCGCTCGCGGGCGTACTGCTCGGACTGATGAGCACCGGTAGCGCGTTGGGTGGAATAGCCTATGGTAGCCGAAGCTGGCACTTACCACTCTGGCGACAATTCGCCTTAATGCTGGCTTTGATGGGCACCGGGCTGATGGTTCTCGCCCTGCCTTGGGGGCCTTGGCCATTCGCCATCTGGTCGCTCTTCGCGGGCGTCGTCATGGCGCCCGCGCTCATCATTCAGTCAATGCTGGTGGCGAAGGCGGCGCGGCCCCACGAGATCACCGAGGCCTTCACCTGGTCGGCAAGCGCGCTTCTGTGCGGGGTAGGAATCGGCGTCGCAACCGGCGGCGGGCTGCTCGAGCACTTTCGCTCGCCGGCGGCATTGGCGGCGGCTGCGACCGCCGCGCTGATCGCGGCAGCCGCCGCCGCGTTCCTGCGGCGGGATTAGGAGGCCAGTCTTCCGTGCATCTCGCCGCGGCGCGCTTCGAGCGCCTCGGGCAAGTGCGACCCGAGCTTGGCGAAAAGCTCGTCGTGGGAGGCGAGTTCCTCCTTCCACGCCGTGCGATCGACGCGGGCCAGCTCGGCGTACTGCGCCGGCGTGAGCTTTGCCTCGAGCCCCGTCCAGGTGAGGTCTTCGAAGCGCGGCATGATCCCGAGCGGTGTCTGGGCGCCGGCGGCCTCGCCCTGGCAGCGCCGAGCGATCCACTGCAGCACGCGCATGTTCTCGCCGAAGCCCGGCCAGAGGAATTTGCCATTCGCGTCGCGCCGGAACCAGTTCACCCGGAAGATCTTCGGCGCCCGCGCGAGCCCGCGACCCATCTTCAGCCAGTGGCCGAAGTAGTCGCCCATGTTGTAGCCGCAGAAAGCGAGCATCGCCATCGGGTCGCGCCGTACCACCCCAACTTTTCCGGTAATCGCCGCGGTGGTTTCGGAGCCGAGCGTCGCCGCCATGTACACGCCGTCTTCCCAGCTGGGCGCTTCGACCACGAGCGGCACAGTCGTGGAGCGCCGCCCGCCGAACACGAAGGCCGAAATCGGTACGCCGGCTGGATCCTCCCAGCTAGGATCCATGGACGGGCACTGCGCCGCGGGAACCGTAAAACGTGCGTTGGGATGCGCCGCTAGCCGGCCTTGCTTGGCGTCTTCCGGCGTCCATTCCTTGCCCTGCCAGTCGATCAGGCGAGCCGGGGGTTGCTCCGTCATCCCCTCCCACCAGACATCGCCGTCGGGCGTCAGCGCGACGTTGGTGTAGATGACGTTGCTGTGGAGCATCTTCATCGCGTTAGGGTTGGTCTGCTCCGAGGTGCCGGGAGCGACGCCGAAGAGACCGTATTCCGGATTGATCGCGTAGAGCCGCCCGTCCTGCCCGGGCTTGATCCAGGCTATGTCCTCGCCGATGGTGGTGACCTTCCACTCCGCGAAAGCGGGCGGCGGAATCAGCATCGCGAGGTTGGTCTTGCCGCACGCCGAGGGGAACGCGGCCGCCATGTAGATCTTCTCCCCGCCGGGGCGGTGCATGCCGAGGATCAGCATGTGCTCGGCGAGCCAGCCTTCGTCGCGCGCCATCACCGAGGCGATGCGAAGCGCGAGGCACTTCTTGCCGAGGAGCGCGTTGCCGCCGTAGCCCGAGCCGAAGGACCAGATCTCGCGCGTCTCGGGGAAATGGACGATCCACTTCTCCTGCTCGTTGCACGGCCAGGGCACGTCCTTCTGTCCCGACGCAAGCGGTGCGCCCACCGAGTGCACGCAAGGCACGAACTCGCGGTCCGCGCCCAGCCATTCCGCGACCGCGCGACCCATCCGCGTCATCACTCGCATGCTGACGACGACGTACGGCGAATCCGAAATCTCCACGCCGATCTGCGCGATATGCGAGCCGATCGGGCCCATTGAGAACGGCATGACGTACATGGTGCGGCCGCGCATGCAGCCGTCGAACAGCCGGTTCAGCGTGCGCCGCATCTCGATCGGATCGAGCCAATTGTTCGTCGGCCCCGCGTCCTCCTTGCGCCCGCTGCAGATGAATGTGCGGTCCTCCATGCGCGCTACGTCGCTCGGGTGCGAGCGTGCAAGATACGAGTTGGGCCGCCGTTTTTCCGAAAGCCGGATGAAGGTGCCGGA
>DASYPG010000275.1:0-6643 GCA_036006885.1 Burkholderiales bacterium
TTCGTGTCGGCGCTGAACGCCATTCTCGCGCAGCGCCTGGTGCGCATGGTCTGCCCGCATTGCGCCGAGCCCGACACCCCTTCAAAAGAAGCACTTGTCGAGTCGGGGCTGGAGAACGTGGACGTCTCCCAATGGAAATTCATGTCCGGCAAGGGCTGCCGCGAGTGCCGCGGCTCGGGGTACAAGGGGCGCATGGCGATCGCCGAGCTCATGATCCTGAACGACGAGCTGCGCGAGCTCATCACCGGCCGGGCGTCGGTGCGCAAGCTCCGCGACGCGGCGCAGCGCTCGGGCACCAGGCTCCTGCGCGATGCCGCCTTCGATGCAGTACGCAAGGGCAGCACCACGCTGCTGGAGATCAACCGTGTCACGTTTGTTTCCTGAGAAGCTGCGCGTGCTCCTCACGCCGGGCGAAGTGCTCGCCGGCGGACGCAGCATCGCCTGCAACCCCGCCGCCGGAGCTGAACCGTGGCAGGGCGCGGTGGCGGCGCTAGGGAGCCTGGAATGGACCAAGCCCTGCCGCGTGACGGCAGTGCTCTCGAACCATTTCGTGCGCTACGCGGTGCTCCCCTGGAGCGACGGCCTTTCGACCCCGGCCGAGGAGGAGGCGTACCTGCGCCACCACTTCGGGAAGATCCACGGCGAGCGCGCCAAAGCCTGGAGCCTGCGCGCCGCCGAGGCGCCGCGCGGCGCCCTGCGCCTCGCGAGCGCCATCGACACCGCCCTGGTCGAAGCCCTGAAGGCGGCTTTCCCGAAGAACGGCAATGCGAAGCTCGTCTCGGTGCAGCCCGAGCTCATGGAGGCGGCCAACCGCTGGCGCCAGGCCATTCCGGCCGGAGGCGCGTGGCTCGTCCTTGCCGAGCCGGAACGCGCCTGCATCGCCTTGCACGCCGGTCAGGGCTGGCGCTCGGTGCAGAACGCGAAGGGCGACTGGTTAACCCTCCTCGACCGCGAGCGCCTCAGGTCCCACGGCGGGCTGCACGGCGCGGACGGCGAAGTGCCGAGCCTCGTGCTCCTCTCCGGAACCAAGGCGCCCGCCAACGGTGACGGCTGGGAGTTCCGCGAGCTCGCGGCGTAATTTTCGGGACGCTTCCCACCCTCCTTCTCCGCAGCGCGGCAAGAAACAGCTCTTTAGTTTTTCACACGGTGCGCGTATAGATCTGGTTGCGGGAAGGCACGTTCCCGCACCAATTCGAAACGCCGTTTTTCAGAGGAGGGGAACCATCATGGGCTTCGATTCGAGGCTGCGCTTGCGCTTCGCGGCTGTTGCCGCCTGTGCTTTCGCCTCGGTGTTCGTAGCTGCGCAGTCCTGGGCGAACGACGACCGCGACGACGAACGCTGCGCTGGCAACAATGCGTTAAGGCTGGTGAACGGCAAGATCCACACGATGGACACCAAGGACCGCATCGTGTCCTCGGTCCTCATAAGGAACGGCCGCTTTGCCGCCGTCGGCAACGGCGCCCACGATGGCGGCGACGATTGCGTGCGAGAGATCGACCTCCGCGGCCGCACCGCCGTGCCAGGCATCATCGACAGCCACAACCACGTCATCCTTCTCGGCTTGCGCCCCGGACGCGACACGCGGCTCGAATTCGCGAACTCCATTCCCGAAGCGCTGGCCACCTTTACTGCCCGCACGAAAGAGGCAACGCCGGGTGAATGGATCACGGCGATCGGCGGCTTCAGTCGCAATCAGTTCTTCAAGGCCCCGCAGCCGGTTCGCTTCCCGACGCTGGACGAGCTCACCAAGGCCGTGCCCGACCATCCCGTTTTCATGATGGAGGGCTTCAGCGGCCCAGGCGCGACCAACGCGCTGGGCAAGGCCTTCCTCGAGAGCAAAGGCGTGCCGGTCGGCGCCGATGGCTTCATCGACGGTGGAGCGTTCGGCGTCGCGACGCCGTGCACCACCGCGCTTTTCCTGCTGCGCCAGATGCAGACGCGCGACTCCATGCTGCAGGGCCTGCGCGACGCCATGCGCTACGCCGCGGGAGTCGGCGTCACCACGCATCTCGACCAGGGCGGCTTCCCGTTCAAGGTGCCGCTGGTGGGCGACCCGAGCGACGGCGCCGCGGACTTCGATCGCTACCGCGCGCACGACTCGGTGCGCACGCTCTCCCAGCAAGGCGAGCTCACCAACCGGATCTGGATCAACTTCCTGCACGTCGAGGAGGACGTCAGCACGCCCGAGCTGAGGGCGCGCCTGCTCAACAGTTGGAACGATTTCGGCGGCAACAGGCTGCACGTGCTCGGCATCGGCGAGTTCACGGCAAGCAACTTCATCGCGCCGGGCACTCCCGCGTGGTTCAACGGCACGCGGCTCGTCGCGCAGGCGCAATGGCGCAACGAGAACCACTCGCTCAACTTCCCGGTGTTCGCCCTGCCCGGGTTGCCGGTCGACTGGAAAGTGATCATCGACGGCTGGCAGACGATAAACGACGAGCTGACCAACCCGGCCAATCCCGACCGCATCCCGGACGGAATCACCAAGCTGCGCTGGGTGCTTGCGCACGTGCCTGTAATCACGCCCGAATACCTGCAGAAGCTGAAGAACCTCGGCGGCGGCGTGAACGTCCTGGGCGGCTGGCGCTGGCTCAGCGGAGACTCGGCCAACAACGGCCCACCGTTCCGCGACATCCTCGCGAGCGGCATCCCGGTCGGCATGAGCTCCGACGGCATGCAGATCTCCACCATGAGCCCGGGGATCAACCTTTACTACGCCGTCACCGGGAAGAACGCGCGCGGCCAGCTCATCAACGCCGGCCAGACGCTGGGGCGCAATGAAGCGATGAGGCTGTATACGGCCAATAACGGCTGGTTCCTCAGCGCCGAAGACAAGCTCGGCACCATCGAGGAAGGCAAGCTGGGCGATGTGGTCGTGCTGTCCGGCGATTACTTCGACCAACGCGCCGTACCTGACGAGAAGCTTATCGACCTGCGCTCGCTGCTGACCGTCGTCGGAGGGAAGGTCGTTCACGACGACCTCAACGGCAGGTCGAAAGACTACTGGAAAGCAGGCCTGCCCTAAGCTTCTCGCCCCGGCCGGAGAAGCTCTTTCCCGGCCGGGGCGCGCAAACGCCGGCGCCGCCTGACGCCGCATGCAAGATCTCCTGCAATGCAAGTCGTGTAGAACCCGCTTTCGGGCATGCGTGCCCTACCACTTTTCGGGCACGATTGTAACTGTCGCCCCATCACGAAAGGCTGTGGCGGCCGCCAAAAACCCGCCGCCGCGGGGATAAAATGCGTTCAGGGAGGGACTGAAGAATTAGCGCTCGTCGCGTTGAGCTTGACTATGTCGCGCCTGTCCCTCGGCCGTTGTGGCCGGGGTTCCTGGTGCTCGCCTTGTCGCTCGTGATCGCCGCCGGACTCGGCGAGCGCTACCGCGACGCGCGCGTCGAGGTCGCGCGGCTCGAGACCCAAAGCGGTCTGATCGTGCCTGAGCGACCGTCGAAGCCGATCCCGCGCGAGCGGGTCGAGGAAGAGGCGCGCAACGCCGAAGCCGTCGTGCGCCAGCTCACGCTGCCCTGGGCCGCGCTGATCGCGACGATCGAGCAGGCCGCGACGACCAGAGAAGTCGCGATCCTGCAGCTCCAGCCCGACGCGGAGAACCGGCTGCTGCGCCTCACCGCCGAGACGCGCCATCGCGAAGCGATGTTCGACTTTGTGCGCCGCCTGGGCGAGCAGCCATTGCTTGCCGACGTGCATCTCGTCAGCCACCAGGTGCAGCGCGAGGACCCGCAGCATCCGGTGCAGTTCTCGCTCCAGGCTTCGATCAAGGAGCAGCGGTGAAGGCGCGCCTCGAGTTGCTGCTGCGCCGCCTCGGAGCCGCGGGCATCGCCGGCTTCGGCGTGCTGCTCGCCTGCGCCGCGTTCTACTTTTCCACGCTCGCGCCGCTCGAGACCGACGCGGCGGCTCAGCGCCTCGCGCTCGAGCGCCTGCAGGCGCGCACCGCGCACCGCCCGATCGCCTCGGGCGGGCGCGCCGACGACCTGCGCCGCTTCTACGCCCTCTTCCCGCCGACCTCCCAGCTCACCGACGAGGTCCAGCGCCTGCACACGCTCGCGCGCGACTCCGGCCTCGATCTCTCGCAGGGCGAGTACCGCCTGGAGCGGCGCGCCTCGGGGCTGTGGGCCTACCGCGTGACGCTGCCCGCGCGCGGCAACTACAGGCAGTTCCGCGAATTCATCGGCCAGGTGCTGAAGAACATGCCGATCGCCTCGCTCGATGCGCTGCGCTTCGAGCGCAAGCGGGCGATCGAGAGCCAGCTCGAGGGACAGCTGCGCCTCACCATCTACGCCCGGCCCCCGGGAGATCTCCCATGAAGCAAATCTGTCTCGCCCTCTTCTTCCTGCTCGCGGCGTGCGCGACCGGGCCCACGCCGACCGAGGATGCCCGCAAGAAACTCGACGAGGGCCGCAGCGACGAGGCGCTCGCCGTGCTACAGAAAGCCTCGCGCGAGAACCCCGAGAACATGGCGCTGCGCAACGAGTACTACCGCATGCGCGACGTCGTCACGGCGCAGTGGTTGGCGCAGGCCGAGGCGCTGCGCCAGACGGCGCGCTTCGACGCCGCCGAGGTGCTCTACCGCCGGGTGCTGTCGCACGACCACGTCAACCCGCGCGCCACCGCCGGCCTTACCCAGATCGAGACCGACCGGCGCCACGCCGCCGCCGCGGCGCAGGCCGAGCAGCTGGTGCGCGCCGGCAAGTACCGCGAGGCGCAGGACGTGCTGCGCCCGGTGCTCACCGAGAACCCGCAGCAGAAAGACGCGCGCCGCCTGCAGCGCACCATCGACGAGAAGCTGGTGCCGCCGGTGATCGTGAGCGCGGCGTTGAAGCCAGCGAGCTCCAAGCCGATCTCGATCGAGCTGCGCGACGTCACCCTGCGCAACATCTTCGAGACGCTGCAGCGCGCCACCGGCATCAACTTCATCTTCGACCGCGACGTGCGCTCGGACCAGCGCACCACGATCCTGCTGCGCGACGCGAGCATCGAGGACGCGATCCGCATGGTGCTGCTCACCAGTTCGCTCGAGCAGAAGGTGCTGAACGAGAACACCGTGTTCATCTTCCCGAACACGCCGCAGAAGCTGCGCGAGTACCAGGAGCTGGTGGTGAAGGGCTTCTACCTCGCCAACGCCGACGTGAAGCAGACCGCGAACATGATCCGCACGCTGGTGAAGACGCGCGACATCTTCATCGACGAGAAGATCAACCTGCTGGTGATCAAGGACACGCCGGCCGCGATCCGGCTCGCGGAGCGGCTGATCGCGGCGCAGGACCTGGCCGAGCCCGAGGTGATGCTCGAGGTCGAGGTGATCGAGGTGGCCACCAACTGGCTGCAGCAGCTCGGACTCCAGTTCCCCGACACCGTGGCCTGGAGCCTGATCGGCGCCGCCGGCGTCCCGGGGCAGGTCACGCTGCCCGAGTGGCTCAACCGCAGCTCGAACCTCGTGCGCCTGCAGTTCACCGATCCGCTGTTCCTGCTTTCGCTGAAGCAGCAGGACGGCGGCGCCAACGTGCTTGCCAACCCGCGCATCCGCGTGAAGAACAAGGAGAAGGCGCGCATCCACATCGGCGACCGCGTGCCGGTGATCACCACCACCGCCGCGGCCACCGGCGGCTTCGTGTCGGAATCGGTGTCCTACCTCGACATCGGCCTGAAGCTCGAGGTCGAGCCGCTCATCTTCCTGGAGGACGAGGTCGGCATCAAGGTCGGGCTGGAAGTGAGCAACATCGTGAAGGAGATCCGCTCGGTCGGGTCGAACAGCCTCAACTACCAGATCGGCACGCGCAACGCCACCACCAACCTGCGGCTGAAGGACGGCGAGACGCAAGTGCTCGCGGGACTCATCAGCCGCGAGGACCGGTACAGCGCCAACCGCGTCCCCGGCATGGGCGAGCTTCCCATCGTCGGGCGCCTCTTCTCGAACACCAACGACACCCGCAACCGTACCGAGATCATGTTGCTCATCACGCCGCGGCTGGCGCGAGCGCTCGCGCGGCCCGACGCCAGCACGGTCGAGTTCGCCGCCGGCACCGAGGCCTCAACCGGCGTGCCGCGCCTGGGCGGCGCGCCGATCGCGCCGATCCCGGTGGAGCAGCAGCCGCAGGGCGACACGTCCGGCGCGCCGGCGACACCGCAGCAGCAGCAGCCGCCGCCGCCCACCGGCGGCACGCTCGTGCCGTTCGGCGGGGTTAAGCCAACGCCGCAATGAGCGCTGCCGCGCGCTTTTCGGCCGCCATGCGAATTTCTCCTGCTTCTCGGGGCTTCACGCTGATCGAGCTGGTGATCACGGTGGCGATCATCGCCGTGCTCGCTTCGGTCGCCCTGCCGCTCAACGAGCTCATCGTGACGCGCACCAAGGAGCAGGACCTGCGCCGCTCGCTGCGCGAGATCCGCGACGGCATCGACGCCTACAAGCAGGCCTGGGACGATGGCCGCCTCACGAAGAGCGTTAACGACACCGGCTATCCGAAGAGCCTCGACGACCTGGTCAAGGGCATCGAGGATGCGAAGAGCGCGAAACGGGACAAGATCTACTTCATGCGCCGCATCCCGCGGGATCCGTTCGCAACCTCGGAGACGCTCACCAACACCGAGACCTGGGGCAAGCGCGCCTACCAGAGCCCGCCCGACGACCCG
>DASYPG010000276.1:0-2765 GCA_036006885.1 Burkholderiales bacterium
TGAATACCGGACCGCCCTCCTCTGCGCGCGCAAGCCGCAAGTCGAGGGCGATGCGCCGATCGATGAGCCCGCCTGCGAGGCTGTGCCACTGTGGCCCGGCGAGATTGACCAGGCCAAGACGCACGCTCGCCCCGCCCGTGCCGTCCGCACCCAACGCCAGCGCGAGCGCGCCCGCCTGCGCCTCGCCCGCCACGAGCGCGGGCGGCGACGCCGGCTGCGAAAGGCGCAGAACGGCGATATTGGTGCCGGGGTCGCGGCCGGCGAGCTTGGCCGTGGCTTCCGCGCCGCCTGGCATCACGAGCTCTAACTCATCCCGCTCCGGCAGGGATTGCTCGGAGGCGACCACTACGTCGGGCCGCCAGACGATCCCGCTGAGATGCCGCTCACGCGTTCGGCGGATCGCCGCAGTCGCTCCCCGCAGCGTCGCCGTTCGCGTCGCGAGCTCCGAAGAAAATTGTTCCAACAGCTCGGTCATGATTCAGATCTTTCTGCCAAGGGTTAGGGATCAGCTGCAGGATACGGCCACGGCGTAGCGCGCGCCTACCGGCTGAACGACCGGGTCGGGCCGGGTGCCATGTGAGTGAGCCGCACGCTGCGGCCCCCGAGAAATCAGAGGCTTGCGGGGCCGATTGCCGGACGCGGCGCGGCGTTATATTTTTCGCCGCCCATGGTCGGAAAACGCTTCGCCCGCCGCCAGGATCTCGGCCTCACGCCGCCCGAATTCGCGGTGCTGCGGCGCCTCGACACGCCGCGCAAGATCCAGGAGTTCGTCTACCGCCTGAAGCAGAACTTCGAGCTCGGCGGCGAGACCTGCCTCACGGTGCGCGAAGTGCTGCGCACGCGCAGAGCGCACTGCATCGAAGGCGCCATGCTCGCGGCCTGCGCGTTCTGGGTGCACGGCGAGCCGCCGCTCCTTCTCGACATGCGTGCGGTGCACGACTTCGACCACGTGGTGGCGCTCTACCGGCGCCACGGCCTGTGGGGCGCGATCTCCAAAACCAACGGCATCTTCCTGCGCTCGCGCGATCCGGTTTACCGTGACCTGCGCGAGCTCGCGATGTCGTACTTCCACGAGTACACCAACCGGCGCAACCACAAGACGCTGCGCGAGTACTCGGTGCCGTACGACCTGCGGCGCATGGATCCGCGCGTCTGGGTGAGCGGCCAAAAGGGCGCCTGGCCGGTGGCCGCGGCGCTCGACGAGATCCGCCATTTCAGCCTGGTTGCCGGCCGGCACCTGCGGCTCGTGTCGCGCCGCGACCCGCTCGAGCGGCGCGCGGGCGCGCTGTCGCAGTACCGCACGCCGCGCGTGCTCATGGAGAAGGAAAGGCTTTCCAAGGCGAAACGGGCGCTCGCGGCGAGAAGGCGCCGCAAGGCGCTTCGCTGAGCGGCTACTTCTTGTCCTCTTCGACCTTGCCGATCTTCTCGACCGCGACCGCCAGCCGGCGCGCGTCGCGCTCCCAGTACTTGGCGAACTCGGGCGCGTCGAGATAGCTCACCGGGGTGGAGACCTTCTCCATCGCGTTCCTGAACTCTTGGGAGGTCGCGGCCGTCTTCACCACCTCCCTCAATCTCGTGGCGACGGGGCTGGGCGTAGCCGCCGGCGCGAACACGCCTGACCAGATATAGAACTCGACGTCGTAGCCGAGCTCCTTGAAGGTCGGCAGATCCGGCAATAGCTTCAGGCGCTCGGTGCCCCAGCCGGCGAGCGCGCGCATCTTGCCGCCGCGGATCTGGCCGATCGCCGCCGCGGGGCCCTGCGCCGAGGCTTCGACCTGCCCGCCGAGCAGCGCCGTGATCGCCGGCCCGCCGCCGCCATACGGCACGTGGAAAAGCTCGACGCCCGCCGCGTTGGCGAACATCTCCATCGCGACGTGCAGCGTGCCGTATACGCCCGAGGACGAGTAGTTGATCTTGCCCGGCTTCGCCTTGGCAGCTTCGACGAAGTCCTTGACGCTCTTGTAGGGGCTGTCGGCGCGCACCACGAGCACCGTCGGATCCGCGGTGACCAGCGCGATCGGCGCGAAGTCCTTCAGCTCATAAGACGGCTGCTTGCCGTTCACGCGCTCGGATACCGGGAAGATCGAGATCGACGACAGGCCCATGAGGATGGTGTAGCCGTCGGGCGCCGCCTTGGCGACCTCGCGCATGCCGAGCGCGCCGCCGGCGCCGGTGCGGTTCACGATCACCACCGGCTGCTTGAGCGACTTCTCCATCATCGCGGCGAGCGGCCGCCCGACGATATCGGCCACCCCGCCCGGAGGGAACGGCACGATCATCGTGACCGCGCGCGTCGGATAGGTGTCCTGGGAAAAGGAGAGGGGTGAAAAAAACGCAATAAAAGCAACGACTGCAACGCGTGACATGGATCTCCTCCGGACGGCTCAAATTAACACGCTGTTACACAACTTGCACTTAATCGGTTCACTGCAACACGGGTGCCGCGTGTAATAGACACCACATCACTCAGCTCAAAGGAGATTGCAATGCTGAAGAAACTGATCCTCGCCGCCGCAGGCCTCGCGCTCGCAGTCCCGGCGTTTGCCCACGACGGCGGCCGCGGCTGGGGCCACTATCGCCAGCCCCACTTTCATCCTCGTCCCGTGGTGGTGATGCCGGCACCGCGCGTGTTCTACGCGCCCGCGCCGGTGTATTACGCGCCGCCGCCGGTGGTCTATCGCCCGCCCCCGGTGTACGCGCCCGTGTATCCAGCGCCGCTGCCGCCAAGTGGGGTTTCGATCCGCCTGAACTTCCCCCTGTGAGGC
>DASYPG010000277.1:0-3922 GCA_036006885.1 Burkholderiales bacterium
TGGAGGTTTTGGGTTCTAGGGTCCAAGAACCCGGTTGACCTCTTCGAGATCCTCCTCGCGCAGGCTTGAGGCGAGGGACTTGAGTTTCAGCTGGTTGACGATGGTGTTGTAGCGCGCCACGGCGAGGTCGCGGCGCGTGGAATAGAGCTGCTGCTGGGCATTGAGGACGTCGATGTTGATGCGCACGCCGACCTCGTAGCCCAGCTTGTTCGAGTCGAGCGAGCTCTGCGAGGAGATCATCGCCTGCTCGAGCGCCGCGATCGCCGAGATGCCGTTGATGACGAGCAGGTAGTTCTGCCGCGTGGATACCTCGGCCGTGCGCCGGGCGTTTTCCAGGTCGTCCTTCGACTTGAGCGACAGCGCCGCGGCCTCGCGCTCGCGCGAGCTGATCGAGCCGCCCTGGTAGAGGGGCACAGCGAGCTGCAGGCCGATCGTGGCAGTGGTGATATCGGCGCCGGTCGCGCTGGTCGTGGAGGTGCTCGAGGCGCTCTGGCCGACCTGGCCGTAGGTGGCGACCGCGTCGAGCGTGGGCAGGTGCCCGGCGCTCGCGCGCCGCGCTTCGAGGGCGGCGATCTGGGCGCCGGCGTCGGCGATCTGCACCGGGTAGCCCTGCTTCTCCGAGAGCTCGACCCAGCTCTCCATGTTCTCCGGGTTCGGCGGCGCGAGCTTCACCTCGGGACGCAGCGCTTTCAGCTGCGTGTAGGCCTTGCCGGCGATGAGCTGCAGCGCCTGGTGCTTGCTCTGGAGGTCGTTCTGCGCGGCGATCTCCTGGGCGTTGATCAGGTCGAAGCGCGACTGGGCCTCGTGCGTGTCGGTGATGGTGGCGGTGCCGACCTCGAAGTTGCGCTTCGCCGCGGCGAGCTGCTCGCCGGTGGCGGCCTTCTGTGCGCGCACGAGCTCGAGCGTGTCGAGCGCGGTGAGCACGTCGAAGTACGCCTGCGCGGTGCGGATGATGAGGTCCTGGCCGGCCTGGGCGAAGGTCGCCTCGGCCTGCGCCACCTGCAGCTCGGATTGACGATACTGGAGGTAGTTCTGCGGCCGGTAGATCGGCTGCGCGAAGGTGACGGTGTAGCCGAGCGTGCGCGGATCGCGGTTGAAGCTCGGCGTCACGCGCGGATCGCGCGAGTCGGACTCGACGCGCGCGGCTTGCGCGTTCGCCGAGAGGTTGAGCGTCGGCAACAGCAGCGCACGGCCCTGCGGCAGCCGCTCGCGTCCGGCCGCGAGCGTCTGGCGCGCGGCGGCGTAGACCGCGTCGTAGCGCTGGGCGTCGCGGTAGACCTGCATCAGATCTTCCGCTTGAACCCCGAGGGGCAAAACCATTCCGGTCGCAAGAGCGAATGGAAGAAAAATCGGGGTCAGACCCCGATTCCTAATACAGGGGAATAGCCGGGTCGACGATGCGAGACCAGGCATCGATGCCCCCCACTAGGTTGTGCACGCGCTTGATGCCCTGCTTTTCGAGGAACATCGCCACCTGCATGCTGCGTCCGCCGTGATGGCAGATCGCCACCACCTCCCTGTCCTCGTCGATCTGTCCGATCCTCGACGGCACCTCGCCCATCGGGATGAGGGTCGCACCCTCGATGCGCGCCTTTTCGTATTCCCACGGCTCCCGCACGTCGAGGAGCAAGGGCTTGTCGCGGCGCTCGTCGGCGAGCCATGCGGCGAGCTCGCTCGGGCTGATCCTCTCCATGTCAGAAGCGGAAACGCCGCGGCTGCTCGGCGTTCGCCAGCGGCTGCAGGACCGTCTCGAAGAGATCCACGCTGTGCGAAGCGCCGGGGGCGGTGCAGGTGACGAGGCGCGCCTGCATCGCCGGGGCTTCGCCCACCACCGCGAACAGGCGGCCTCCCGGGGCAAGCTGCTCGAGAAAGCCCTGCGGCAGGACCGGCGTCGAGCCCGTCAGCACGATGGCGTCGTAGGGCGCATGCCCGCCCCAGCCGCGCGCGGCGTCGCCGACTTCGAGGATGACGTTGTCGGTGCCGTGGCGCTCGAGATTGCCCCTGCCGAAGGCCGCGAGCGCGGCGCGGATCTCGACCGAGCGGACCTCGGCGGCGCGGTGCGCCATCAGCGCGGTGAGGTAGCCGCTCCCGGTGCCCACCTCGAGCACGCGGTCGGTCCTCTTAAGCGCGAGCTCCTGCAGCACGCGCGCCTCGAGCTTGGGCTGCCACATGCGTTCGCCTTCCCCGATCGGCAGCTCGAGGTCGGAGAACGCGAGCGCGCGGTGCTGCTGCGGCACGAACTCCTCGCGCGGGATGACATAGAGCAGGTCGAGCACTTCCTGATCCAGCACCTCCCAGGTGCGGATCTGCTGCTCGACCATGTTGGTTCGCGCTTGCTCGAGATTCATCGTTCTTGGCCTCGTCCTCGGCCTCGTTCTTGGCCTACTTTGGGCCTGCGGCGAGGAGGGCGATTCTAGCTTATCGGCGCGTCACGCCCCACACGCCTGTGGTACCTTTTCAGGTCCGCGGGGGTCCTGCGCAGGGTAGCGTTGCTTCCCTCGCCGGGTGAGAGAGTCCCTTTGAACCTGATGCGGGTAATTCCGCCGAAGGAAGCGCAATGAACGCCAATCCCAAGTTTTTGGCCGCGCAAGCGCACGTCGACGAGGCGGCCGTCCAGCCTTTTCCCGGATCGCGCAAAATGCACGTCGGCGCGCTGCGCGTGCCGATGCGCGAGATCACGCAGACCGGAGACAATCCGCCTATCCCGGTGTACGACACCTCGGGCCCCTACACCGACCCGGCGGCGAAGATCGACATCCGCGCTGGCCTCGCACCCCTGCGCGAGCCTTGGATCGCGGGCCGGGACGACACTGACGTTCTCGAGGGCCCGACTTCGGAGTACGGCAGGGACAGGCTCGGCGATGCCAGGGTGGCCGCGCTGCGCTTCGACCTGCGGCGCCTGCCGCGCCGCGCCGCACCCGGCCGATGCGTGACGCAGATGCACTATGCCCGCAAGGGCGTCATCACCCCCGAGATGGAGTACATCGCCACCCGCGAAAATCAAAAAATTATTCACGGACTGGAACGGCAACATCCCGGTCAATCCTTCGGCGCGAGGCTGCAGAAGGTCATCACGCCGGAATTCGTGCGCGACGAAGTGGCGCGCGGCCGCGCCATCATTCCGGCCAACGTCAATCATCCGGAGTCCGAGCCGATGATCATCGGCCGCAACTTCCTGGTGAAGATCAACTGCAACATCGGCAACTCCGCGGTCAGCTCGTCGATCGGCGAGGAGGTCGACAAGATGACCTGGGCGATCCGCTGGGGCGCCGACACCGTGATGGATCTTTCCACCGGCAAGCACATCCACGAGACGCGCGAGTGGATCGTCCGCAACAGCCCGGTGCCGATCGGGACCGTGCCGATTTACCAGGCGCTGGAGAAGGTGGACGGCAAAGCGGAGGAGCTCACCTGGGAGATCTTCCGCGACACGCTGATCGAGCAGGCCGAGCAGGGCGTCGACTACTTCACCATCCACGCGGGCGTGCGGCTGCCGTTCATCCCGCTCACCGCCGGCCGCATGACCGGCATCGTCTCGCGCGGCGGCTCGATCATGGCCAAGTGGTGCCTTACGCACCATCGGGAAAGCTTCCTCTATGCTCACTTCGAGGACATCTGCGAGATCATGGCCGCGTACGACGTGTCGTTCTCGCTCGGCGACGGCCTGCGGCCCGGTTCGATCTACGACGCGAACGACGAAGCGCAGCTCGCTGAGCTTCGCACTCTGGGAGAACTGACGAAGGTGGCCTGGGCGCACGACTGCCAGGTCATGATCGAGGGTCCCGGCCACGTGCCGATGCAGCTCATCAAGGAGAACATGGAGCTGCAGCTCAAGCACTGCGACGAGGCGCCCTTCTACACGCTCGGGCCGCTCACCACCGACATCGCGCCAGGCTACGACCACATCACGAGCGCGATCGGC
>DASYPG010000278.1:0-12906 GCA_036006885.1 Burkholderiales bacterium
CATCTTCGAGGAGGAGCTCGGCTACGCCGGAGCGCCGCCGCTCATTCCCTTCGGCCTCACCATGTGCGCCGCCGTGCTGCTGCGCTTCGGCACCGAGGCGCAGAAGAAGCGCTTCCTGCCGCGCATCTACGACGGCGACGATTTCTGGTGCCAGGGCTATTCCGAGCCCGGCTCGGGGAGCGATCTGGCGTCGCTCAAGACCAAAGCAGTCAAAGATAAAGAGTCCTACGTGGTCAACGGCCAGAAGATCTGGACCACGCTGGCCCACTACGCCGACTGGATCTTCTGCCTCGTGCGCACCGACCCGAGCGTCGAGCGCCGCCAGGACGGAATCTCGTTCCTCCTCATGGACATGAAGACGCCCGGGATCACCGTGCGGCCGCTCATCCTGATGGACGGCGCGCACGACGTTAACGAGGTGTTCTTCGACGACGTGAGCGTCCCGGCGGAGAACCTGGTGCACGAGGAGGGGAAGGGCTGGACGGTAGCGAAATACCTCCTCGGCTACGAGCGCATGAACACCGGGCGCATCGGTGAATCGAAGCGACAGCTCGCCGCGCTCAAGGAATACTCGACCCATCGCATGGGTGACGCGAGATTTCGGGACCGACTATCCCGCGTGGAAATCGAGCTGATGGCGCTCGAGATCACCAACCTGCGCTTCCTCGACCGCATGCGCCGCACCGGGCAGCCGCCGGGCGCCGACGTCTCGATGCTTAAGATCAAGGGCACGGAGATCCAGCAGGCGATCACCGAGCTGATGCTGCAGGCGGCCGACCCGGCCGCGAGCGACGCCTTCACCGAGGCCGTGCGCAAGAAATACCTGTCGATGCGCAAGACGACGATCTACGCCGGCTCGAATGAGATCCAGCGCAATATCATCGCCAAGATGACGTTGGGGTTATGAACTTCGACTACAACGAGGAACAGCAGCTTCTTGCCGACTCGGTCCGGCGCTTCCTCACCAAGGACTACGACTTCGAGGCGCGCCGCAAGATCGTGGCTTCGGAGGCGGGCTGGAGCGCTTCGGCCTGGTCGCTATTCGCCGAGATGGGACTCACGGGCCTCGCTTTCCCCGCCGAGCACGGCGGCTTCGGCGGCGGCGCGGTCGACCTGATGGGCATCATGGAAGCCTTCGGCGAGGCGCTGGTGGTCGAGCCTTATCTCCCCACGCTGATGGGCGGGCTCGCCGTCGTGCGCAGCCCGCTTGCCGGCTCGATCCTGCCCGCCGTGGTCGAGGGCAAGCTGAAGCTCGCTTTCGCGCATGCCGAGAAGGGCGCGCGCTACGACCTCGGCTCCGTCCGGACGCGAGCCCGCAAAGCGGGCGAAGCGTGGGTGATCGAAGGCGAGAAAGCCGGCATCGTCGGCGCACCGATGGCCGACCGGCTCGTCGTATCCGCAGCCGCGCCCGACGGGATCGGTCTTTTCCTCACGGAAAATCCCGCGGCAAAGCCCTATCGCACCGTAGACGGGATGCGCGCGGCCGATCCGGTCTTCAGGGGGGCGAAGGCCGAGCGGCTCGAGGGCGGCATCGAAGTGATTGAGGCGCTGGCCGATTTAGCCACCGCTCTCGTGTGCGCCGAGGCGGTCGGGGCGATGAAGTTCGCCTGCGACACCACGCTCGAGTACCTGAAGACGCGCAAGCAGTTCGGCGTTCCCATCGGCGCCTTCCAGGCGCTCCAGCACCGCACGGTGGATCTCTTCATCGCCCAGGAGCAGGCGCGCTCGATGGCCTGCCTCGCATGCTCGAAGGTCGATCAGTCGACCGCGGTGAAAGAGCGTGCGTACGCCGTCTCGGCCGCCAAGATCAAGATCGCCGACAGCGCGCGCCATGTCAGCCAGGAGTCGGTGCAGCTCCACGGCGGCATGGGCATGAGCGAGGAGCTGAAGATCAGCCATACCTTCCGGCGGCTCACCGTGATCGCCGGCCAGTTCGGCGACGCCGATTACCATCTCGCCCGCTTCGCGGCGCTCTGATGCGAAACAAGCGCGTGCTGCTCGCCAGCCGCCCGAGCGGCTGGGTCAGCGAGGCCAACTTCCGCATCGAGGAAGCGCCGCTGCCGCAGCCCGAGCACGGCGAAGTGCTGGTCAGGAACCTGTGGCTTTCGCTCGACCCGTACATGCGCGGCCGGATGAGCGACGCGAAGAGCTACGTGAAGGGCGTGGAGCTCGGCGAAGTCATGGTCGGGCAAACAGTGGGCGAAGTTGTCGCCTCCAAACACGAAAAGTTCAAAGAAGGCGATAAGGTCCTGACCCAGCTCGGCTGGCAGCTCTACGGCACGACCAGCGAGGCGATGCGCGTGGATGAGAAGCGCGCGCCCTTGAGCTGCTATCTCGGTGTGCTCGGCATGCCGGGAATGACGGCGTATTTCGGCCTGAAGGAGATCGGCCAGCCCAAGCCCGGCGAGACGGTGGTCGTGTCGGCGGCTTCCGGCGCAGTCGGCGGCGTGGTGGGACAGCTCGCGCGGATCTCGGGTTGCCGCGCGGTGGGCATCGCCGGCGGAGCCGCGAAATGCGACTACGTGCGGCGCGAGCTCGGCTTCGATGCCTGCATCGATTACAAGGCGGGCAACCTCGCAGCGGCGCTGAAAGAGGCCTGTCCGAAGGGCGTCGATGTGTACTTCGATAACGTCGGCGGGGAGGTCTTCGATACCCTGCTCGTGCGCATGAACCTGCATGCACGCGTGGTGGTATGCGGCCTGATCTCGGACTACAACGCGACCCAGCCTTACGCGATCCGCAACTGGCGCGCCGTGCTCGTGAACCGGATCCGGCTCCAGGGCATGATCGTGTTCGACTGGAAGGAACGCTACGGCGAGGCGCTCGACGCCCTTGCCGGCGAGTTCGGCCAAGGTAGACTGAAGTACCGCGAGTCGGTGGTCGACGGGCTTGAGAACGCGCCCCGCGGCCTGATCGCGCTCCTCAAGGGCGAAAATTTTGGAAAGCAGCTGGTCAAGCTCGCCTGAGCGCGTCGAGCCGGGCTTCGGAGGCGAAACGCCTCCCCCCTCGCGCGAGCCCGCGGAACCGCTGCCGCGCGACCGAGACGCGCCGCGCCTCCACGACTACGCGGGCTTCTGGCAGCGCGCGGTGGCGCTTCTCATCGACTGGCTGATCGTGGTCGTGATCGCGATGCCGATCATCGTGGTGAGCTTCGGCGCCGACTATTTCTCGCTCGACCCGGTGCGCCGCGCGGGCGACCTCGTGATCGCGGCCGTGGTCGGCGCGATCGTCGTCGGCTTCTGGCGCTACTGCGGGGCGACCCCCGGCAAGCTTGCGGTTGGCGTCAGGATCGTCGACGCAGCCACCGGCGCGCCGCCCTCGACGCTGCGCCTCGTCATCCGGCTGCTCTGCTATGTCGTTTCCGCGGTTCCGTTCTACCTCGGCTTCCTGTGGGCTGCCTTCGACCGCAGGAAGCAAGGCTGGCACGATAAGATCGCGGGGACCGTCGTCATCCAGGAACCCGACTGAAAGGAATCGCTTGATCGATCTCTACACGTGGCCGACGCCAAACGGCCACAAGGTCCACATCATGCTCGAGGAGACCGGGCTCGAATACCGCGTGCACCCGATCGACATAGGCGCGGGCGACCAGTTCAAGTCCGAGTTCCTGGCGATCTCGCCCAACAACAAGATTCCGGCGATGGTCGACCAGCGCGGTCCCGGCGGCAAGCCATTCGCGCTCGCCGAGTCGGGCGCGATGCTGTTCTATCTCGCTTCCAAGACCGGCAAGTTTCTCCCCGCGGACGTGCGCGAGCGCTGGGAGGTGATGCAGTGGGTGATGTTCCAGATGGGGCACATCGGGCCGATGCTCGGGCAGGCGCACCACTTCCTGCAGTACGCGCCGGAGAAGATCGAATACGCCATGAACCGCTACCGCAACGAGGCGAACCGGCTCTACGGCGTGGTCGAGAAGCGGCTCGAAGACAACGAGTGGCTCGCGGCCGGCGAATACACCATCGCGGACATGTCGATCATGCCGTGGCTGCGCTTCCCTGAGCGCCAGGGCGTGAGCATCGAGGACTATCCGAACCTCAAGAACTGGCGCGACCGGATCGCCGCGCGCCCGGCGGTGAAGAAGGCGCTCGAGGTGCTTGCCGATCGCAGGCGCGCCACGCCGTCGTTCAGCAAGGAACAAGCCGAGGTTCTGTTTGGCGCCACCCAGTATGCCCGACGCTAGTTCCCTCAAGGGAAAAACGGCCTGGATCACCGGCGGCGGCTCGGGAATCGGCCTCGCCGGGGGGCTCGAGCTGGCGCGCAGCGGCGTCCACATCGTCATCTCCGGCAGGAGCCACGAGACGCTCGCCGCCGCGGAGAAGGCCATCAAGGCGGTGGGCAGCTGCGAGGCGATCGCGCTCGACGTCGGCAACAAGCAGGCGGTGGCCAAGGCGGCGGAGCGCATCGGCCGGGTCGACATCCTGGTGAACAGCGCCGGCATCAACGACCCCAAGCGCAACTTCTTCAACGTCTCGACCGAGGCCTGGGACCGCATTATCGCGATCAACCTCTCGGGCATGTTCTATTGCGTGCACGCGGTGCTGCCCGGGATGCGCAGCCGCCAGGACGGGCTCATCATCAACGTATCGTCCTGGGCCGGGCGCTATCCGAGCACGCTTACCGGGCCGGCCTACAACGCCACCAAGCACGCCGTGGTCGCGCTGACCGAGTCGATCAACATGGAGGAGGGCGAGAACGGGATCCGCGCCACGTCGGTGCTTCCGGGCGAGGTGGCGACGCCGATCCTGGAAAAGCGCCCGGTGCCGCCGACCCCCGAGGTGCGCGCGAAGATGCTGCAGGCCGAGGACCTCGGCCGGACCATCGCCTTCATCGCGTCGCTGCCGGCACGAGCCTGCATCAACGAAGTCATCATCAGCCCGACGCACAACCGCTTCTACTTCGGCGGACTGGAATCGCCGCCCAAATAGAAAATCGGGGTCAGACCCCGATTCTTTTTGGATGCTGATACGCGTCGTCCTGCCGTTCCTGGCGGGCTACTACTTCTCGTACGTGCTGCGGGCGGTGAATGCCGTGCTCGGGCCGGTGCTCGCGTCCGAATTCGGCATCTCGGCGGCGGGGCTCGGGCTGCTCACCGGAATGTACTTCTTCGCCTTCGGCCTGTTCCAGATCCCGCTCGGCGTACTGCTCGACCGGTTCGGGCCGCGGCGCGTCAACGCGGCGCTGCTCGTTCTTGCCACCGGCGGAGCGCTGCTCTTCGCGCAGGCGAGTTCCTTCGAGGAGCTGGTGCTCGCGCGGGCGCTGATCGGCCTGGGCGTTTCGGCCTGCCTCATGGCCTGCATGCAGGCCTTCATCCTATGGTTCCCGCCCGAGCGCCTGAGCACGATGATCGCGCTCGCCTATTCCATGGGCGGCTTGGGCGCCATCACCGCGTCGGCGCCGGTCGAGATCGCGCTGCGCTATTTCAGCTGGCGCGAGATCTTCACCGCGTTCGGCGCCGCCGCGCTGGCGCTGTGCCTGGTGTTCGCGCTCGTCGTGCCCGAGCATCCGAGGGCGCGCCGGCCGCCCGGCCTGCGGGAAGGGTTGCGCGGCCTTTCGAGGCTCGCGCGCGACGCCGCCTTCTGGAGGGTGGCGATCGCGATCGGCACGAACCAATGCGCGGTGGTCTCGCTCTTCACGCTGTGGATCACCACGTGGCTGCGCGACGTCGCGGGCTACGACCGCGCCGGCGCCGCTCAGGCGCTCGCCGTGGCGGCGGCCGCGATGATCGCGGGGTACTTGTTCTTCGGCCGCATGGCCGACGCCTTTGCGCGGCGCCGGCGCTCCCAGCTGCCGCTCTTCGCGGCGGGCGTGCTCGGCAGCCTCGGCTGCCTCGCCTTCCTCGCGCTCGGCGCGGCGGGCGCGGCGGTGCCGCTCTGGGCGGGCTTCGTCTTCTGCGGCACGGCGGCGACGCTCGCGCACTCGATCGTCACCCGGCGCTATCCGCGCGAGATGGCCGGGCGCGTCAACACCGCGCTCAATACGTTCACGTTTCTCGGCATCTTCCTCGGCCAGTGGGGCACCGGCGTTATCCTCAACCTGTGGCCACAGACCGCGGCGGGCTACGACCCGCGCGGCTACTCGTACGCGCTCGGCGCGCTGTGGCTGGTGCAGCTCGCCGGCCTGGCGTGGCTCTGGAGCGGCCGCGCGCTAGTCGAAAAAGATGTCGCGATAGCTCGTGTATAGAGACGCGGCCATCACCGGGCCGAGCACCAGCCAGCCCAGGCCGAAGGGGATCGAGGCGATGAGGGCGAGCAGCAACGCGATTACGCTGTAGACCAGGAACGGGACGATGGTCTTCAGGCAGGCGATGAAACTCGCCTTCATCGCCTCGGCCGGGCCCTGCTGGTGGAACATCGCGAGCGCGGGCGCGAACCACAATGCCATGAACACCGGCAGCAGCAGCGCGCACAGGATGAGGCCGGCGAGGACGACGGTGAGGCCCATGCCGGCGATGGTCTCGGGGTCCGTACTGCTGCCCAGGAGCGTCCACATCCCCGCGCCGGTCACGACAGCCACGACGAGTATCACCGCGATCGAGATGCCGAGGTAGATGAAGCCGATGGACAGCAGCGTGCCGAAGCGCTCGCGGAACCCGGCGAAGAGATGCGACACGGAGAAGGGGCGGCCCTGGTCCTGTTCGCGGCAGGCTACAAAGATGCCCCCGGTGAATACGGGTGTAAGCACCATTCCGGCGAGGGAACCGAGGACGGGAATGAACGCCATGCCGATGAAGATCAGCAGCGCGACGATGATGAGGGCGATCCAGGCGCCCGGCTGGCGCCGGAAAAGCTCCCAGCCCTCGGCGATCCAGCTCCAGCCGCGCGCTGCCGGTACCGCGCGGCCGGTTGGGAGGAAATTGCGCGGCGCGTCGGCGGCGTCGGCGACCGGCGCTCGCGGCGCTGCGTAGGGATTCGGCGTGCTCATTGTTTCTCCTTGAGCCTGACACGGACGGTAGCGATGGCCTTCGCCACGATCGAGCCGTCCTCATTCTTCGCCTCGGCCTCTACGAAGCTCATGGTGCGGGTGTCTTTCATCACACGCGCCTCGGCGAAGAGGCGCGCGCCGCTGCCGCCGCCGATGAACGAAGTGCTCATGTCGATGGTGACCACGCCGACCGAGTCCGGGTGCAGCGTGCGCGCCGCGGTGCACAGCGCCACGTCGAGGAGCGACATGATCACGCCGCCGTGCACCGTTCCCAGGCTGTTGGTGAGGTGGGGCTCGATCGGCAGCGACAGCTGCGCCGTGCCCTTGTCGAGCGTCTCGGTGAGGATCTTGAGGTGCTGGACGAAGGGGATCTTCTGCTGGTACGCGCGCGTGAATTCGAGAGCCCCACTCATATCACGGTCGCTCCGCCGTCGACGGCGATCGCCTGGCCGGTGATGTGACGCGACGCTTCCGAGGCAAGCAGCGCGGTGAGGCCCTTCAGGTCGTCGTCGTTGCCCAGGCGTTTGGTCGGCGTCCAGTCGCGGATCAGCTCGCCCGCGGCGTCGAGCGTGGCGCGTGTCATCTTCGACGGAAAGAAGCCGGGGCAGATCGCGTTCACTGTAATGCCGTACTCGCCCCATTCCGCCGCCAGCGCCCGCGTGAAGTTCACCAGGCCGCCCTTGGTGGTGTTGTAGGCCAAGGTGCGCACGATGCGCTTGTCCTGGCCCATGAGCCCCGCGATCGAGGCGATGTTGATGACGCGGCCCCATTTCGCCGGGATCATCGAGCGCTTGCCCACGAGCTGGGTCAGGACGAACACCCCGGTGAGGTTGACGCTGACGAGCTTGTCCCAGCCTTCCAGCGGATGATCCTCGGCCGGCGCGCCCCAGGTCGCGCCGGCGTTGTTGACGAGGATGTCGATCTTCCCGAAGTCGCCGAGGATTTGCTCGACCACCGCAGGGATCGCTTCGCGCCGCCCAATATCACAAACATAGGAAGACGCGTCGGTCCCAGATTTTTTCAGATGAGACACGGCTTGCTCGAGCTCATCCTTCTTGCGGGCGGTGATCGCCACCTTGGCGCCCATCTCGCCGAGGGCCTCGGCCATCTGCAGGCCGAGGCCGCGCGAGCCGCCGGTGACGAGCGCGTTGCGGCCCCGCAGGCTGAGAAGCTCGAGGACCCTCATCCCTTGAGCTGGAGCGACTTGTATTCGAGGAATTCTTCCAGCCCGTACACGCCGGCCTCGCGGCCGTGGCCCGACTGCTTGAAACCGCCGAAGGGCGCGTTCATATTGAAAGCGCCGCCGTTTACGTCGACCTGGCCCGCGCGGATGCGTCGCGCGACGCGCTGCGCGCGCGCCTCGTCCTTCGACCACACCGCTCCCGCGAGCCCGTAGACGGTGTCGTTCGCGATGCGCACCGCGTCTTCCTCGTCCCGGTAGGGGATGATCGACAGCACCGGGCCGAAAATCTCCTCCTGGGCGATGGTCATGTCGTTGCGCACCCTTCCGAACACCGTGGGCCGCACGTAGTAGCCGCCCGCCGGCACGCCTTCGGGCGGCTCCGCGCCGCCCGTCACCAGCTCGGCGCCTTCCGCGAGTCCCTTGCTGATGTAGCCGCGAACCCGCTCGAGCTGCGCCTTGGAGGTGAGCGGCCCGAGCCGGGTCGACTCGGCGAGCGGGTCGCCGACCGTGAATCCGGCCGCGACCTCCGCGGCGATCTTCGCCGCCTCGTCGTATTTGGACTGCGGCACCAGCATGCGGGTGAGCGCGGTGCAGGTCTGCCCGGAGTTGAGATAGCAGCCGTTCACCGTGCCTTTAACCGCGACCGCGAGGTCCGCGTCGTCGAGGATCACCGACGCGCTCTTGCCGCCGAGCTCCAGCGCGACGCGCTTCACGCTTTGCGCGGCAATCTCCGAAATGCGCTTGCCGGCGCGCGTGGACCCGGTAAAGGAAATCATGTCCACGCCGGGATGTTTCACCAGCGCTTCCCCCGCATCAGCGCCGAATCCGGTGACGAGGTTGAGCACCCCTTTCGGCAGGCCGGCAGTCTCGGCGCACTCGGCGAGGATGAAGGCATTGAACGGCGCCACCTCCGAAGGCTTCAGCACCACGGTGCAGCCGGCCGCGAGCGCCGGGGCGACCTTGAGGGTGATCTGGTGCAGCGGATAGTTCCAGGGCGTGATGGCCCCCACGACGCCCACGGGCTCGCGCACCACGAGGGAATTCCCGACCCGGGTCTCGAAGGAAAACCCCTTCACCAGCTTCGCGTAGTTGGCGAAGTTGGCGATCGGCAGGCCGGCCTGGATGCGGCTCGCCATCTTGAGCGGCATGCCGACTTCCTGCGCGATCGTTCTCGCGAGCTCGTCGGCGCGCGCTTTCAGCGCCGCGGAAATCTTCTCCAGGAACTCGGCTCTTTTCTCGGTCGCAGTCTGGCTCCACGAATCGAGCGCGCCGCGCGCGGCGGCGACCGCCGCATCGATGTCCTTCTCCGTCCCCGCGGGAACGCGCCCCATCACCTCGCCGGTGCCGGCGTTGTGCACGTCGATGGTTTCCGCGCTGGAGGCTGCGACCCACTGACCGCCGATGTAGAAGCTGTCTCGGACGAGCATGCCGATCTCCTCGGGTGACTGGCTATTTTATATATACTGCGCGGGCATTCGACAGGACACGAGGATAAGGAATGGCGCGCCAGGCCCGAGCGGCGATCTGCCGGGAGCTCAACCGGCCGGTGGTGGTCGAGGAGATCACCGTCGAGCCGCCCAAGGCGAACGAGGTGACGGTCAAGCTGGCCGCTTGCGGCGTATGCCATTCGGATCTTTCGGCGACCAACGGCACGCTGGCGATGCCGCTGCCGCTCGTCCTCGGCCACGAAGCGGCCGGCGAGGTCATAGAAGTTGGACAAGCGGTCTCGTCCCTCTCCCTAGGGGATCATGTCGTCTCGTCTTTCATCTACATGTGCGGCGAGTGCCGCTTCTGCCTCGCAGGCCGGCCGGTGCTGTGCATCGAGCAGGGGAAGGCGATCACCACGCTTCCCGACGGCACGGTGCGCACGCGCGACGCGCGCGGCCAGCCGCTCAACGTCTTTTCCGGCTGCGGCGTAATGGCCCAGTACGCCACCATGCACGTCGACAACCTGGTGAAGATCGATCCGAAGATCCCGCTCGACCGCGCGGCGCTCGTGGGCTGCGCGGTAACCACCGGGGTCGGCGCCGTGTTCAACACCGCGCGCGTCCCCCCCGGTTCGAGCGTGGCCGTGTTCGGCTGCGGCGGCGTCGGCCTCAACGTGATCCAGGGCGCGCACATCGCAGGCGCTGAGCGGATCATCGCGATCGACACGCTGGAGGCCAAGCTCGAGCTGGCCAAGCAGTTCGGGGCCACCGATGTTCTTCTTTACAAAGAAGACCCGACCAAGGCGCTCAAGAAGCTGACCGGGGGCGGGCCCGATTACGCCTTCGAATGCGTCGGCAACGGCGAGCTCGCCGCGGCGGCCTATCGGGCGATCCGGCGCGGCGGCGTCGCGGTGGTGGTCGGGGTGGCGAAGCCCGGCGATTCGACCGCGGTGCGCACCATGACCCTGCCGTTCGAGGAGAAGACTCTCACCGGCAGCTATTTCGGTTCGTGCATCCCGCGCATCGATTTCCCGCGCATGCTGGGGCTCTACATGGGCGGCAGGCTCAAGCTCGACGAGCTGATCACGCGGCGCTATGCGATCGACGAGGCGCCGCAGGCGTTCGCCGACCTGGAATCGGGCCGCAATGCCCGCGGCGTCATAGTTTTTTGATGAAGATTCACTGGTGACGGGGCGCATCCTGGTTGTCGACGACCAGCGCGCCGCGAGCGAGCTGCTGGCGGGCGTGCTGCAGGCGCGCGGCTACGAGGTGTCGATCGCGGCGAGCGGCGAGGCCGCCCTCGAGGCGGTGGGGCGGGCGGGCCCCGATCTCGTGATCGCCGATATCCGCATGCCGGGAATCGACGGCTACGAGCTGTGCCGCCGCCTGCGCGCGCAGCCCGACACCGCGCTGCTGCCGCTGATCCTAGTCACCTCGCTCGAGGCGATCGACGAGCGCGTGCGGGGCCTCGAGGCTGGGGCCGACGACTTCCTCTCGAAACCGGTCAACTGGGAGGAGCTCTTCGCCCGCGTGCGCTCGCTCCTGCGCACCAAGCGGCTGCAGGACGAGATCCGCGCGCTGAACGCGGCGCTGGAGGAGCGGGTGAGCCGCCAGGTGGCCGAGCTCGAGCAGCTCGGGCGCCTGAAGCGCTTTTTCTCGCGCCAGGTGGTCGACGCCATCGTCGCCGGCGGCGAGGAGATCCTCGCGCCGCACCGGCGCGAGATCACCGCCGTGTTCCTCGACCTGCGCGGCTTCACCGCCTTCACGGATCGCGCCGATCCGGAGGAGGTGCTCGAGCTCCTGCGCGCGTACCACGCGACGCTGGGGCGCACTGTCGACGAGTACGGCGGCACGCTCGAGCACTTCGCCGGCGACGGCGTGATGATCTTCTTCAACGATCCGCTTCCCGTGGATCGGCCCGCCGAGCGCGCGGTGCGCATGGCGATCGCGCTGCACGAGGCCTTCACCCCCATCGCGCAGGCCTGGGAGAAGCTCGGCCACGACGTAGGCCTGGGCATCGGCATCGCGCAGGGCGAGGCGACCCTCGGCGTGATCGGCTTCGAGCAGCGCTGGGAGTACGCCGCGATCGGAAATGTGCCGAACCTCGCGGCGCGCCTGTGCGGCGAGGCCCGCGCGGGGGAGATCCTGCTCGACGCGCAGGTCGAGCAGGAAATCGCGGCGCTCTTCTACACCGAGCCGGTGGGGCCGCTGCGGCTGCGCGGCTTCTTCCAGCCGGTCCCGGCGTTCAGGCTCAGAGCGCTGAAGTGATGCCGAGGTCGCGGACGACGGACTGCGCTTCGCTCTCGTCCCACTCCAGGCCGAGCGCCTCCTCGTCCCACTCGTCCGCCTCGATATCGAGCTCGAGGTCGTCGTCGAAGTCTTCTGTGTCCATACCCGCATATGTAAGGCCGTACCATTACACAGCCCTTGCCGGGACCGCGCGCCGGGCGGACTAGCGCCAATGGTCGGGACGTGACCGGGGTCGGGCGCCGCAAGTACCTCCGCTGGTCCCCCGCAGGTCCCGCAGCTACTCTGGGCAACACTTCGCAACACTTCTTTACCGTCAGGTGAGGCAAGCTGTCGCGCCGGGGGAACTTGTAGTGAAATCCGGCCCTCCGAAAGGGTCGCCATGGAGAACGCCGTGATAGCCAAGCGCAGGCGGAACATGCTGCTCATCGGTCTCGCCCTCGTGGTGGGCGCCGCGGGCATCGGCGCCTGGCTCTATTACGACAAGTCCCGCGGCAGCGAAGCGGTGGCGCAGCCGGTGAAGGGCGCGAAGGGGCGCGGCGGCAAGGGCGGCAAAGGCGGTGACGGCGGCCCGATCCCGGTCGTGGCCGGCGTGGCGCAGATGGGCGACATCCCGATCTATCTCAGCGGCCTGGGTACGGTGGTGCCGCAGCGCACGGTCACGGTAAGGAGCCGCGTGGACGGCGAGCTCCTCCGCGTCAACTTCACCGAAGGGCAATACGTGAAAGAGGGCGAGCTCCTCGCGCAGGTCGACCCGCGACCCTTCCAGGTCCAGCTCGACCAGATGGAGGGGCAGCTCATCAAGGACCAGGCGCTGCTCGCGAACGCGCGCATCGACCTCGAACGCTACCGCACGCTCTTCAAGCAGGACTCGATCGCCAGCCAGCAGGTCGACACCCAGGCGGCGCTGGTGCAGCAGTACGAGGGCACGGTGCGCACCGATAAGGCGCTGGTCGACAACGCGCGCCTGCAGCTTTCCTATGCGCGCATCACCGCGCCGATCAGCGGGCGGTTGGGTCTGCGCCAGACCGATCCGGGCAACATCGTGCACGCGGCCGACGCGAACGGCGTGGTGGTGATTACCGAGGTCCAGCCGATCACCGTCGTCTTCACGCTGCCGCAGGACAACCT